>DATMYU010000435.1:0-6088 GCA_035560775.1 Desulfosporosinus sp. | reverse complement strand
ACCTATAGCTGCGCCCACTCAATATAGCATCTGCAATATTCCCTATTCCGGCTCCAAACCGGTAAGAAGGATCCCGCTATAGCGTTTTTAAAAAGTAACATCTGCAATCATATTTCCCCTATAGAGTAATTTCGGATTCAAACCAAAAACTGTAAGAACCTAACTTCATACTGCTGGCTAGCTTAACCTCCAAATCAGGATCAAAGCCATTTAATATTGCATGATCCAATTGGCACAACATATTTCCCAATTGGACATTTTTTATATAGGGACAATAGTCCGCATCTGGACAGTGGCTAATACGGTACTTATCAATGCCGCATTGAGTTATACATGTTTCCCAGTAATGGGAAGGAACCTGTCCATAATTAGCCATGAATGACCCTAAATTCAGTTCTAAACCCTGTAACTTAACATGCTCTCTGATAGCTTTACCTAAGTCAACTCCACACTTACATAATGAAGCAGTTATTTCCAGACCAAGTTCAACGTTTAATTCAAGTTCCTGCAACAATTTATCGATTGTATCTCGTGTATCGCTCATTCTCCGGTTCATTAATTAATCTCTCCTTCCGAAAAATTGCCTTGCCATCTCTATACTCCCTTGTAAAAATAAAAAGCTGAGGTGCCTCTATGGAGAAACAAACCCTTAGCCTTCAGTACTCTGATCAACTAATCACTTGTCAGTTGCCCTTTTTCTCAGGCGAATCTTCTCGTTTCTATCGATCTGAATTACTATTCCGTCCTGGATTATCAAGGTCACAGAACCATGAGCAACCTCCTCAATGATCTCTAGTAACTTTCGTAATTCTTCCTGGCCTAATGATTCCCGTTTATAGTGGATGGTCCTAGGCTTCTCAACCATTGCAAACACCTCCCTTTGATAATAGACAGGACCAGTACTGCACTCACAACCAGCCTCTAGGCTTAACTAGTCAATTTTAATTCATACTTATCTACTCTGTTTACTTGGTTTATGTAAATATTAGTCTACCTCTAGCCCGTTGTCAATGGGTATTTAAGCTCGTAAAAGGGTTTATTTTCAAAGCCAAAAGGAATAGGACCTCAAAGGCCCTATTCCTTATACTAACCATTATCCCGAAAAATGTCCTTGTCTCCCACTGCTATCTTCCTGCTACAACAACGCTAAGAAGATCTTCGGCAAGCCTCAGTCCACCCCGATATCCTGTGTACCCTCTGTCTAACACTGCCCTGTTCGCTACAGGGAATGAGACAGTTAAGTGGGGGGCCTTAAGAGCCAGAGCAAGCTCCCGATCCAGGGAACTCCCGACCACGAAGGCTGGGCTGAAGGTCTTGACATACTTATGGCTACCCGTCTTAGGATATAACCGATTCAGATGTCCTATCGCTTGACTCGTATTTGTTTCAAAAATTACTTGGGGCTTTAAACCGGACTCCAGATTTTCTAGAAGACCTTCAAATAATTCTTCCTGTCCCTCCTTCATCTGATCCGTAAAGACGACTAACTCCGGCAACCACCCCAAGTCATCCGCCAGAAACTCCGTCAGCGCAGGTGCATAATTAGCGTCCCCAATGACAACAGCATATTTTTGTAAGTCAAGATCATTATAGCAATCGACGAGAGTATCAATATAACTGAAATACACCCGATTTTCCTCAGCGATAACTTTCTCTACCAACTCTAAATCCAACGAAAGTGCCTGGGCAATATTTCTTAGGAAGCGATCTGTTGCTGTAGGCCCAACCGGCAGACCTGTCGTCACGTAAGGAATCTCATGGATTTCCTCATAGGTTTTAGCAGTCTCCAGCCCATAAGAAGCGGATATGACAATATTAAGTTCAGCGCTTGCCGAATTTTCCAATCCTTCAAGGGTGTCCTCAGGCGTGAAAAAAGTGTTAACTTCTAAGTTCAGCTTAGCCAGTAACTTTCTGATTCCCTCCAAATTACCCCGCCAGAAGACATCCATATAAGGTACAATACCCAAGATATTGACCTTCCCTTTGCGCTTAGTCTGGTGGGGTTTGACGTAATCCTTCACCAAAGCCTGCATCACAATATCATAGCCATCATACGAATTACCTTTAAACCCACCTGTCTCTGCGGCAACAATTGCCACCCCGTCTTGCCGAAACTCACTGACTTCTGATCGGACATCATCACCGATTAGTTCAGTTACGCAACCCGTGATCACAACAAAAAGCTTGCCGTCCATTACATCAAGCGTATTTTTTATCTGCTCGTGCAGTCTTTCGTTACCACCAAAGATAACATCTCTTTCTTGGACATTGGTACTGGGAACACTCATCCCACCGCAATAGCCGCCTACCTGTAGCCCACTGCCTCCATTCTGAGTCCAAGTGATGTTCCCTACACAGCCTGCCGGAGCATGCACAATGGCTATAGTTTCGGGCAATGCCGTCAGAGTCATAAAAGCCCCTCCCAGAGAACAGAGATATCTGGGCCTTTCAATAAAGTTAGGCATTGACCTCATCTCCCTGCACTTTGATGTATTTAAAAGGATCAACATCGTACCACTGTTGAGTATAAGGAAGTGACGCGTGTTTTTTTAGCTTCCTATTAAATATAGGATTTTTCAATTGCCTAGCCAAGCGGCGGGCCAATTCATAGACTCCCGAGTACCCTATATAACCTAAGCCTGTATTATAGATAACATGGGTTGCTACACCTAACTTGGCTGCTGTACCGTTCCCATTCCAATGGCCTAAAAAAACGTCAGGCTGTAGTTTGCGAAGCAGATTGGCTTCCTCGAAGGGCTGAACATTGGCTATATTAAGTACAAAGTCCTTGGGTGAAGAAGCAGCCAGTTTCTCATATTCCCCTACCGCAAATTCATCATGATGATAAGAGCGTATGCCAACGATTTCAAACCCGAGTTCCTGGAGGAGTCTGGCCGTTGCTAAAGCTCTGAATTCACCCGCTCCGACAAAGACTGTTTTCCCTTGGAATAGCGGTAAGAATTCTTCAAGGGCTGCCTTTAGTTCTGCAATCTCTTCAGAGAGCAGTTTATCCGCCTGTTCTTCTAGACCAAAAAAGCGAGCGATATCTTTAACCCACAGGCTCGTATTTTCAATCCCAATGGGCATATGCCTCAAAAGATAAGGTATGTTGAATTTCTCTTGCAAAAAATTGACAAAATAATCATCGTGTGTCGGGCAAGTGCTGACTGAAAGAGCTGCCTGGGTAACCTTATACATTTCCTCTGGCCGCGCAAAAACCGGAAAAATATTGACTTCAAGGCCAAGCGCATTTAACAACCGAGTCAACTCAAGTTCATCCCCTCGGCCCATAGAGGAAACATTCATCAGATTTACTGTCTTACTGCGTCGAACCTTCTCTTTTTCTTCCTCAAACTCATCGTAGATTAACGGCTTTTCAGTTTCAGGCTCTTCAAGCAGTTTTCTCCCGATACCGTGATAGACCGCATCATAAGCAGTTGCCCAGATTTTAGTCTTGAAACCCTCGCAATGCACAGGGATAAGTCTAGCACTGATTCTGGACTGTATTTTTTCTACAACCCCATCAATATCATCCCCGATAATTCCAGGTACACACCCAGCAACGACAGTGATCGTTGCTGGCCGATATAAGACATCCGCTTCAATGATCGCCTTTTCCAGCTTATCCTCACCGCCCCCGATAACGTCCGACTCATTCAAAGCGGTAGAAAGCCACAAGGCATCTTTGACCTGACCCCAGCGCACTGACCCACCCGAGCGCGCATTGGCATTCTGTGAATGTGCGCAGGAGCCACAACCAATTGCGCCATGAAGAATGGTAACATTATCCGGCAAACTGTTAATCATGGCTAGCGCCGGCAGCAAAAGACAGATTGATCCTTGTGAGAAACTTCTTTCACCATCATTTAAGCAACAATTCTTAGTCTTTTTAGCCATCCCGCACACTGTCCCTGCATAACTGATGCAGGCTTTCAAGCGTTGTTCTCGTTTAGGAGGTTCTTTACTATCAAGGTAAGTCACTCTAGTCAACCTCCTTCGCAAATTTGTGTGCCACTGCCACCATGGCCTGAATGTTTTCCAAGGGAACGCTGGGGGGAATATCGCACCCTGGCATCAATATATAACCGCTCGCCCCTGCCTTGGTTAGGCATTCTTGACAGGCTCGAGCTACTTCATCAGGCTTAAGATCGAGCATTACCCCCACCGGATCCATATTGCCGGCAAACGCCATAACCGAGCCGACGGTAGCACGGGTAAAACCCAAGTCGACCTTGTAATCCACTGAAATAATATCGGCACCGATTTCAGTAATTAGGTCCAAGCGATTGGAAATATCGCCGCAAATATGAACTAGTGTCAACACGCCATTGGCCCGAACCCTCTGGATAACCTTCCGAAGGTAGGGCAGTGAGAACTCCTGGAAATGCTTACGGGAAATCAGATTACCGGAAGCACTCGGATCCGCTATGGAGATAATTCCCGCGCCTCCCTTAATATAGGGCTCAAGGTATTGATAGCAAAGCTCCACACTAAACTCTAAGATCTTGTGCACAGCCTCACGGTCATAATACATATTGCGCAATAAGTGGTCCGCTCCGTAAGCTAGGCCTCCCAACGTGAATGGCCCCCAGGAGCTTCCCCCGATCATCGTCGTAGCTCCAATGTTTGTGGCCAAAAGACGACCAGTATCCCAGAGAACGTTAAGCTGATCGTCGTTCTTTAGACGTTTCAAATCGATACCATCCACGTCTGATGCTTTTTGAAGCAGAGGCTCCTGAATATCAGGAACCCCTGTCGCTCGAAATTTGATCTTTGCCCCAATCGCTTGCAAGGCAAGGTTATGATAACCCGATCCTGCCCAAACTATATCCGAACCTACCTGCTCGTTGGTGCTGGCAATTAGTTCGGCAGCCCGCTCCGCTCCAATGCCGAGAGCTTCTTGTAGAGATAACCCTTGCCGGTTAAACGTCCACGCCCCCCCGGAGAGTAGAGAAACAGGTACGCGGGGAGTTGCTTGACGCTGAGCTGCCTTGGTAACAATCTCTCTTGAATTCATATCAACCCATCCTTCTCTTTATTGAACCCCTTTTAGTCTGACAAAACTGGCTTTGGCAAGTGCCTCCACATCGGTATCCTTGTTAAGTACGCCAATAGTTTTCATCTCTTTGGCTGCCTTTAACACAGCATCTGCACCGCCGTCTATAGAGGGTATGAAGTTATAGGTCGCCAGAATTTTAGCATTGAGAGTCGGATCACCAGGTACATATTTTTTGTCCACTTCGATCTGCGCTATTTCCGTTTGATTAGAATTGACCCATTCTGCGCCCTTGAGAAACGCTCGCGTAATCGCCGCAGCTGTCTCTGGGTCTTTTTCAACCATTTTGCCATTGATTACAAGCAAGCAGCAGTATTCATCCTCAAAAGGAATATCTTTGGCTGAGTTGAATATGCTCTTAACTTTACCTTGAGTAACTGTCAACTCCGCGAAGGGATCCGCAACGGAAATAATATCCACTTCCCCTTTTTCTAAGGCTAGCGGCAATTCGGAATTAGGGAATACCTTCCATTGGACATCCTTCTGTGAGTCAAGACCTTCATTTGCCAACTGCCTAGACACCAGAATCATCGGGCCCCCGCCAATTGCCGGTACGCCGATTGTCTTACCTTTTAAATCTTTAAAGGATGTGAAAGGCATATCTTTAGGAGCTAAAACCTGGATGCAGCCTGTATGGAGACCCGCTGTAAATTTAATATCCAGACCTGCTTCGATGGGCTTGAGCCACTGCATCAGTAGCCCGTCGGTAGCATCAATTTTACCGGTGGCCAACCCGTCCTTCAGGGTATTTGCATCTCCTTTGATCATTTCCGCGTCAATGCCTTCGTCTTTTAAAAACCCTTTTTCATATGCTGCAATCAACGGAGCCTCGCAGGTGTTCCCAAAGTACCCTAACTTGACCTTGGTAAGCTGCTTAGGAGCGTTAGTTCCTTGCGTTCCGGTTGTATCTGTGCTGGGTTTTGAGGCCCCGCATCCCACCAGAGCCAAGATGAGTGTAGAAACTAATGCCAACTGGACGACTTTCTTCACCTTTTTCATTTTCCTACCTCCACTTTCTTATATAGTCTATAT
>DATMYU010000434.1:0-6487 GCA_035560775.1 Desulfosporosinus sp. | reverse complement strand
AAGAAATATTAGTTGGAATGTTATCATCTGAAAAAGTTATTGGTAAAAATCTTGTATATTTATTGATTTATTGGAAGGAATATGAGTAATCTCATAGAATATAACTTATTGAGAATAAAATTGCATTATCCAAACCTATTTCTTCCAGGGGCTCCTCCTGCGCAAATTATTAAATGGCTGTTATCACCTATGCAATTTGAGTAGGTAAGGAACTATGAATACTTTGGGATATTTTTGATTTTTCGTTTTTCTTGATGCAGTCAGGTATTTTAAATCATGGGGAGTTCCGACTTGGATGCTAGTGTTTCTTTACGTTACTGGACTCATAGCGCGATTTTGCTTCTGTATCTAAATGGGAATGATCCCTCAAGACGCCTTGAGGTTCTTTTCCGCAATGCTAAACAAGTACGTAGCTCAATGATTAAGCTTATTTCATTATAAGGGCAAAGCAGTTGAAAGATTGTGACGCAAAGCTAAAGTGTCTAAGGGATTTATTTCCTATGACAGACAGTTGCCAAATAAGAATTTGCAAAAGGATTATTGTAAGAAGTTGCAATAGTTTATTTGATAATTCAAATTTGTCAGGGTAACTGGAAACAGTTGCCTTTTTGCATTTAAAGCCGAAAGGGATGAGAAATGATGTTGCTTGATAACTCAGTTCCTTAATTTATTCAAGGAGGTGAATTCCAGAGAGCGAACCATGAAGAAGTCGTCAAAATGTACCGAAACGTATCAAAACTTTGTACAATCAACTTCAAGACATAAGACAAAGTAGAATGCAGGAGGATCGGTAAATGAGCAAGTATGTAAATCCCTACATTCCGAATTCAGTGCCGGATGAAAAAGAGAAAATGTTGCAAGAGATCGGGATTACCAGCGTTGAAGATGTTTTTCGGGAAATTCCCGAACATCTCCGGTTCAGAGGCCAAATGAATATCCCTCCCGCCTTTGCATCCGAGTACGAAATGAGAAGGCATGTCGAAGGACTATTAGCCAAAAATAAGTCCTGCAAGGATTATCTGAATTTCTTGGGAGCAGGCACATGGCAACATTATGTTCCAGCTGTTGTCGACACAATAATCTCCCGTGATGAGTTTCTTACTGCTTATGTCGGCGACGCTTACGGCGACCATGGTAAGTTTCAAGCCCTCTTTGAAACTTCAAGCATGATTGCAGAATTAGTCGGCATGGAAGCGGTCAGTACTCCCACCTATGATTGGGCCAACGCCATCGCTATTTCCTGCCGTATGGCAGTCAGAATGTCCGGCCGCAAGCAGGTGTTGGTGGCTGGCACGATCAGTCCAGGTAGACTGGCAGTCGTTAAGAACTACTGCAAACCGGAGATCAAAGTTGAACTACTGAAGTATGACACTGAAACCGGACTTATTGATCTTAAAGATTTGGAAAGCAAGATTAGCAGTGAGACAGCCGCTGTATACTTTGAGAACCCATCCTATTTGGGCTTCATCGAAACTGAGGGGATGAAAGTTTCGGAAATTGCTCACAAGAGTGGGGCAGAAGTGATCGTTGGGGTTGACCCTTCCTCTTTAGGCGTACTTGCTCCTCCCAGTGAATATGGAGCTGACATTGTGTGCGGGGAATACCAGCCATTTGGTATCCATATGCAATGGGGAGGTGGTCTGTCAGGATTCATTGCTACCCGGGATGACAAAAAATATGTTGCTGAATATCCCTCTTTATTATTTGGTTTAACCACCACCACTGAAGAGGGCGAATATGGTTTCGGAGAGGTTTACTATGAGAGAACATCGTATGCCTCTCGGGAAAAAGGTAAAGATTTTATTGGAACAACTACGGCATTGTACGGTATAGCCGCTGGGGTCTATATGGCTTTGTTAGGTCCACAGGGCATGAAAGATTTGGGCGAAGGCATTATGCAGCGAGTTCAGTATACGATGGGTTTGTTATCCGAAATTAAAGGATTAAAGGTTCCCGTGATTAAGTCACCCAGTTTTAAAGAGTTTCTTGTTAATTTTGATGGGACTGGCAAGACCGTCGCTCAAATTAACAAGGCTTTATTAGATAAAAAGATCTTTGGTGGCAAAGATCTCAGTAAAGAGTTCCCTGAGTACGGTAACTCTGCTTTGTATTGCATCACTGAAATCCATACCAAGGCGGACCTTAAAACACTCGCCTTAGCGTTGGAAGAAGTAACGAAATAAACGGCAAGTTTCTTGACTGTTGAACTGACAAAGGAAGGGTGAATACTGTGGGCAAAGTCAAGGTGAGAAAAGGTTTTCAACAGGCACGTTGGAATGAACCTATCATTTATGAAATGTCTACTCCCGGTCAAAGAGCAATTTACGTTCCGCAACCGGATGAGGAAATTAGAGTGAAGGCAGGGGATGTTCTGGCGGATCTACCGGTAGGTATGCGCAGAAAAGAACTCCCTAATCTACCGGAATTATCCCAAAAACATGTGCTTATGCACTATCTTCACCTGTCACAAGAGACGATGGGTTCCAATATATGCCATGATATTAGTGAAGGCACTTGTACTATGAAATATAACCCCCGGATCAATGAAGAATTAGTATCCCTTCCGAACTTCGCGGAACTTCATCCTTGCCAGGATGAAGATACCGTTCAGGGTATTATGGAAATATACTATAAGTTTGAACAAATCATTAAAGAAATCTCGGGCATGAGCAGAGTCACTTTCCAACCGGGCGGTGGCAATGCGGCAGTGTATACTGCTGCCAGCACTGTGAGGGCTTATTGGGAGTCCAAGGGTGAGCTGGATAAACGGAACGAAATCATCACCACTATTTTCTCGCATCCCTGTGATGCGGCCGCTCCTCACACAGCTGGTTTTAAAGTAATTACCCTTTACCCGGACAAAAACGGTTTTCCCGATATTGAAGCCTTGAAAGCTGCTGTTTCCGAACATACGGCTGCTATCTTTATGACAAACCCTGAAGATATCGGGCTTTTCAATCCGCGGGTAGACGAATTTGTAAAGATTGTGCATAGTGTGGGTGGTTTGTGCTTCTATGACCAAGCCAACGCCAATGCCTTCCTGGGAGTGGCAAGAGCTCGCGATGCTGGCTTTGATATGTGTCATTTCAATGTTCACAAAACATTTGGCACTCCGCATGGTGGATCAGGTCCTGCCAACGGAGCCTTTTGCTGCAGCGAAGAACTGACTAAGTTCTTGCCCGTTCCTACAGTTGAGTTTGACGGAGCCAAGTATTTCCTGAACTATGATCGCCCAGAGAGCATTGGCAAAGTTCGTGATTTTATGGGTACGGCCGGTGTGATAGTGCGAGCTTATGCTTGGACCATGATGATGGGTCCGGAGGGTTTAAGGGATTGTGCAGACGCTTCTATTATAAACAACAACTATATGGAGAAGAAGATGATGGAGATTCCCGGTCTGTCATCGGCCTTTATGGGCAACGGTTATCGCCGACAGGAACAAATCCGTTACTCCTGGGAAAAACTGAAAAGAGATACAGGTATCGGTACGAACGAAATCAACAACCGGGTGGTGGATTATGGTTTGCCGCATTACTGGACCAGCCACCATCCATGGGAGATTCCCGAACCAATGACTCTGGAGCCCTGCGAAACTTACTCTAAAGACGATATCGACGAGTATGTCGAAACCATCAAGATCATCGCCAAGGAAGCATACGAGCAACCTGAGCTAGTGATGGCTGCACCGCATAAAGCTGCCAGCCATAAGAGAAATGATGAGGAGTCTTTGGACGATCCCGAAAAATGGGCACTGACCTGGAAAGTCTACCTCAGGAAACACGGCAAGAAATAGACTGGAAATTGCATTTGTAACTGTATTCCGCGTTCAATAGGAAGGCGGAATACAGTTCAAGCACTCAATGAGGATGGGGATCCAATTGAAGAAAAAACTGGGTCTGATCGTTAACCCGGTTGCGGGTATGGGGGGACGAGTAGGCCTCAAGGGCAGTGACGGGGCAGAGATTTTGCAGAAAGCTATTGAACTGGGAGCTCAGCCGGAGTCCCCCCAACGGGCTAAGCACGCGTTAGAAAAGCTTTTAACCATCAAGGAAGACATTGAGCTTATTACCTACCCATACGAGATGGGCGCGCAGGAAGCCCGCGATTGTGGGTTTGATCCGGTTATAATTGGCACGGTTGAAAGTGGTAAGACCACTCCCCAGGATACGGTTAAGGCAGCACGGGATCTGGTTGAGCAAAAGGTCGACCTAATCTTGTTTGCTGGGGGCGACGGCACCGCCAGGAATATCTATGATGCGATTGGTGACAGGGAAGTGCCTGTCATTGGGATTCCAGCAGGCGTTAAAATTCATTCCGCGGTCTATGCCACCAATTCCAGGAACGCTGGTGAAGTAGCTCTTCTATATCTGCAAGGGAAGATTAAGAAACTCTTGGATTCTGAAGTTATGGATATCGACGAAGATGCCTTCAGAGAGGGAAGGGTTACGGCCAAATTATACGGTTATCTAAAGGCTCCCCATGAGGAAAGACTGGTTCAGAGTCTGAAATCAGGGCGGACAGAAGGTGAAGCGTCTGCTCTGAATTCGATCGCTGATCAGGTGATCGAAGACATGCAGGCGAACGTTCTTTATATTATCGGACCGGGGACGACTACCCGACCGATTATGCAGAAACTCAACCTCAAATTCACCTTATTAGGCATTGATGCCATACTTAACAAAGAACTTGTGGCTAACGATCTAACTGAGAAGCAGCTTTTAGATTTAATTCAGGGCAAAAAAACAAAAATTGTCGTTACAGTGATTGGGGGCCAAGGGTATATTTTTGGCCGTGGTAACCAACAGTTAAGTCCTGAAGTTCTCAGGCGGGTTGGCAAAGAAAATATCATTGTTATTACACCCAGGAATAAGCTTACCGCTTTGAAAGGGAAACCTTTGCTGATCGACACAGGGGATTATGAGGTTAACAGCATGTTGAGCGGCTATTACCGGATCATTACGGGATATGAACAAACTATAATGTTTAAGGCTGAGTAGAATCAGGCCTTATGAAGTGGGGAGGGACTTACATGTCAACAGCGCCACGATTAACTGCCGAACAGGACTTGGCCAAATTCGGCTATACTCAGGAACTTAAACGTTCCTTAAATGTCATTGAGCTAACTGCCTTCGGCATTAATTACATGATTCCCATAGCGCCGGCGATCATCTTTGGTTTTGTTATGCAAACATCGGGTGGGACAGTATCACTACCTTACTTGTTAGCTGGTATTGCAATGATTTTTACGGCTATGAGTTATTCCGTGATGGTGCAAAACTATCCTTTAGCCGGATCTATTTATAACTATGTATCTCGCGGCTGGAATCCCCATATCGGATTCTTGGCCGGCTGGGTTTTGATTTTGGATTATATCCTAATTCCTACGGTTACCTCCATGAGTGCTTCAATTTATGTCATGCAATTCTTTCCCCAAGTGCCTTATTGGGTGTGGCTGCTGATTTTTGCAGTGAGCATGGGACTATTAAATTTGTTTGGCGTGGAATTGATGGCCAAACTTGGTTTGTGGATGGTTGTTATCGGTGAATTTGTGGTGTTTGTCGGTTTTGCCGTTTGGGCGTATGCTGTACAGGTTAATGGAGTCGGTACGGGTACACTGTTTAGTACCGTTCCGTTCCAGTTTAGCGGTATAGGGGCATTGGCCACGGCCACATCGGTATCGGTCCTCAGTTATCTGGGGTTTGACGCCATTACTACCTTGGCCGAAGAAACGAATAATCCCAAACGTGACGTTCCCAGAGCTATTTATGGTTCAGTTATTATTGGCATGATAACCATGTTTTTGACTGGTTATCTGGCCATGTTGGTTATACCCAACTGGCGAGAGCTGATCAGTCAACCAGGTTGGGCGGAGACGGCCCTGTTCCAAGTGGCGGTCCTCACCGGCGGACGTTGGTTCAGTATCTTTTATACCGTTGGTTTTGTCTTGGCCATGGCTGTATTCAACATCGTTGCTACCGCAGCAGGAGCGCGACTTCTCTACGGCATGGGACGGGATAACATGCTTCCTAAAGTAATATTCGCTAAGATCAATAAGAGATGGCAAACTCCTCATTGGAACATCGTTCTGATTGTAGCGTTGGAGTTTGTGCTGGGTATTGCCTTGACGGTGGATAAAATTACCAATTTGATTAATTATGGTGCTTTAGGTGGATTCGCCGCTCTTAATGTCGGCGTAATCTGGCTCTATTATGTTAAGAAGAAAGGAAATGCTCCGCTTAAATTGGGCGAAGATCCCAACTGGATACCAACGGGCGGATACTTTCTAAGGTATCTCCTAGCCCCATTGGCTGGTTTCTTAATTGTTGCGTGGGTGTTTTCAAGCATGGATCATATGGCCTTGACTGTTGGTACTATCTGGTTAGTAATCGGTATTATCTTCGAGGCCGTTAAGACCAAAGGGTGGAGAGAACTTCCTCCGGAGCTGGATCTTTAAAAAACAAATTCATTTAAGGTTTGTAATATCTAC
>DATMYU010000433.1:0-4780 GCA_035560775.1 Desulfosporosinus sp. | reverse complement strand
ATCATAAGGAACTCTACGTCCTTGAAGTCAATCCTCGCTCAAGTCGCACGGTACCTTTTCTGAGTAAAGTTACTGGGGTTCCCATCGTAGACTGGGCAACCCAAGTGATCTTAGGGAGGAAATGGGACGAGATAAAGATTCCGCATGGTCTCTGGCCAATAGGTGATCGGGTTGCCGTCAAAGCACCCGTGTTCTCCTTTTCGAAGCTTCAACGGGTCGAACCGTCCTTAGGGCCAGAAATGAAATCCACAGGTGAAGTCATGGGGATGGATAAGACGTACGAAAAAGCCCTCTACAAAGCGCTGCTTGGAGCAGGTATGTCCTTTACGACGTATGGTTCTGTGTTCGTAACCTTAGCCGATCGTGATAAAGCGGAAGGGGTAGCACTCGCTCGACGATTCGCTGAACTGGGGTTCCGCATTTTAGCGACGGAGGGAACCAGTCGCTATTTAAAGCATGAGGGACTGAGAGTGGAACGGATCGCTAAGTTGCATGATGGTTCTAATGAAATTATTGACGGAATTCGAAAGCAACAGATCCAATATGTCCTCAATACAACAACCCATGGTCGAGTACAGGCAAGTGACGGGTTCGCGATCCGAAGAGCGGCTGTAGAGCATGGAATTCCTTGCTTCACGAGTCTGGATACGGCCGCAGCATTGCTCTTAGTCTTGGAAAGTATTTCACCGGGCCTTGTGCCGCTATAGCGATGTTCGTGGTTCGATATTCGTGGTTCGAAGCACGAATGACGAGGTGTGAAGCGAATTACGGATAACGAATAACGAAGCACGAAATGCAGTGAAACTAAGGACTGAGGAATACGAATTACGAACTACGTTTTCGGTATCAAGTAAGTAAAGTTAAGTTACTTCATTCGAGGATTACAACCACGAACAACGAATCACGAACAACGAACCACGTATTGAGGAAGGAGAGGGTGCTATGCTTACGGAAGGACAAGTAGTTGGTCATGAATGCTTTGGAGATGAAGCGCAAAGGCTTAGGCGATTGGTTTTAAAGGGACCGATTGCCAAAAGCGCGAAGCCCGGACAATTCGTAGCCATCCAAGTTCAGGATTCTAGGGTTTCGTCCTTTGACCCCTTGTTGCGACGGCCCATCAGCTTAGCCCAAATTTCTCCAGATCAGGACGAAATAACACTACTCTACCGGATTCAAGGTCGAGGTACCGAAATATTAGCTAGAGTACGCTACGGGGAGAGTCTCAGTGTTATGGGGCCTTTGGGAAAGGGCTTTTCCTTGCCAGAAGTAGGAGAATTGTGGTTAGTTGCTGGAGGGATTGGCATATTTCCGCTTTATGCTCTCGCGAAAAGCGCACTTGCTCAGGGGCTGAGGGTGCGTTTGTTTTGGGGGGGAGAGAACCAGTCGTTTCTGGAAAGTGCGGGACTTTCCCAGTGGCAAGCATTGGGAGTTCAGATGCATCTCAGTACGCTTGATGGAAGTTTAGGGCAAAAGGGTCTGGTGACCGAAGAGCTTCAGGCCCGATTATCCCAGTTGTTAGAGCAAACGAAACAGGTAGGTCAGTCAAGTACTGGTCAAATTAACGTTGCAACATGTGGTCCTGCGCGGATGATGCAGGCAGTGACAAAGCTCTGCCTGGAGTTTAAAGTCCCTGTAGAGGTTTCGCTGGAAGAACGCATGGGCTGTGCGGTTGGAGCCTGTTTAGGATGTATATGTACCTTGACTGACGAAAGAGGCACTCTGATCCATAAGAAAATTTGTCAGGATGGGCCGGTTTTTCGAGGTGAGGAGGTTGTCTGGGATGTCTCTTGTTGATTTAGCAACGTCTATTGAGGGAATGACCCTAAGAAACCCCGTCCTTACGTCTTCGGGAACCTATGGATTCGGAGAGGAGTATGCCGCATATTGCCCCGTAGAAGCTTTAGGGGGAATAACTTTGAAAGGGATTACCCCCCAGCCACGTCTGGGAAATTCTGTTCCACGATTAGCGGAAACACCAGCAGGTCTACTTAATTCGGTCGGCTTGGAAAATCCGGGACTAGAAGAATTTCTTAAATCCTATCTTCCCAAGGTGCGTAAATTGCCCACCGCAGTGATTGCCAACATTTCTGGTTTTTCACTCGAGGATTATGTAGAGATGGCTCGGGCATTGCAACGAGATTCAGGCTTAGCGGCACTGGAGGTCAATATTTCTTGCCCCAATGTCAAACATGGCGGGATGCATTTCGGCACGGATCCTAAGAGCGCTGAAGAAGTGATTGCAGCGGTCAAGGTAGAAACCAATCTCCCAATTATCGCTAAGCTTTCGCCCAATGTCACTGATATTGTAGGAATGGCCCAGGCAGTTCAGCGTGGAGGAGCGGATGCGGTATCACTTATCAATACGCTTTTGGGAATGCGTATTGATATTGATCAACAACGTCCTGTGTTAGCTAATACCTTCGGTGGGCTTTCCGGACCGGCCATTTTACCGGTTGCTGTCCGTATGGTTTGGCAAGTTTCGCAAGCAATCGATTTACCGATTATAGGAATGGGTGGCATCACCACTTGGCAGGATGCCGTGGAATTTCTTTTGGCTGGGGCAACGGCGGTAAGTGTCGGTACGGGGAATTTCGTTAATCCTCAGGCTCCGCTGGAAATTATCCAAGGGATCGAAAACTACTGTGAGAAAAAAGGACTGGCTTCCGTGCGTGAATTAGTAGGATTGGCGCATAAGGGTCTTGTCACATAGTACCTATACAGAAAGTATAAGTTTCTAGTAGCATAATTCGGGTGGTATAAGTGCAACTAGGCGGCCGCCTATGCCTGCGGCTGACAGAATGACTAATACGTGCGAAGACAGTGTCTTCGGGCGCCAGCCAAGTTTTCTTTATCCCGGAGTTAGGAACGGAGGACTAGTGTGTGGATATGACATTAAATCAGCGCGTCATGGTGGCATTGGATGTTCAAGGGCGCGAGGAAGCTTTAGACCTAGCTAAGGCGCTTCAGGGCAGTGGGTGTTGGCTAAAAGTAGGGATGGAACTTTACGCGTATACGGGTCCAGTGATGATCCGCGAACTGAAAGAGATGGGGTTCCCAATCTTTCTGGACTTAAAGCTTCATGACATTCCCACAACGGTGGAACGAGCAATCCGCGGTTATGTTCAATATGGTGCGGACATGATCAATGTTCATTGTAGTGGTGGGTATGACATGATGGCACGGGCGGCCGACGCTGTTCGGGAAGCAGGGAGTAAGCTGGAAATAATTCCGAAAGTGATTGGGGTTACGGTCTTAACTAGTATGTCGGAAAATCAATTTAGACAAGAGATGGGGGTTCAGAGGGACCTGAGAGAGCATGTGGTTGCACTCGCTAAACTTGCGGAAAAAGCAGGACTCGACGGAGTTGTTGCTTCAGCTAGGGAGGCCAGTGAGATACGCCGGAACACCGAATCCGGCTTTCTGATTGTTACACCCGGAATCCGTCCAGCCTGGAGTGAAGCGCAGGACCAAGCACGGGTTCTTACCCCGCAGGATGCCTTGGCAGCTGGAAGCTCATATCTTGTAATCGGGAGACCAATTACCCGCGCGGCGGATCCTCGTCATGCTTTGGAACGACTTTGGGAAGAGTAGATAAGGAGAGAAACATAAATGACAGAAAAACAATCAGACTTAGGCAAAATGCCACTCACGTCAGAGGAATATCTCGACATTTTTAGAAAAAGTAAAGCTCTTTTGGATGGACATTTTTTGTTGACCTCAGGAAAACACAGTGCTCAGTACATGCAATGTGCTCAAGTACTACAATACCCAGATCGGGCATCTATACTAGCAGAGGGATTGGCGGCAACATTTTTCGATTATAGGATTCAAACCGTTATAGGACCTGCCACGGGGGGGATCTTGGTAGCCCATGAAGTCGCCAAGGCTTTAGGGGTAAGGGCCTTGTTCACCGAGCGGGAAAACGGAGTCATGCGTTTGCGCAGAGGGTTTACGCTTTCCCCGGGGGAACGCGTGTTGGTTGTTGAGGATGTAATTACGACCGGTGGATCTGTTCGTGAGGTTTTAGCTGTGCTCCAAGAATTTGAGGCAATCCCAGTGGGCGTCGGTGTACTTGTTGACCGAACAGGCGGAACAGTGGACTTTGGGCTACCCCAGAAATCGATCATACAGCTGAATATCCAAGCTTATGAAGCACAAGAATGCCCGCTCTGTGCGCAAGGAATCCCTGCGATCAAACCGGGAAGTAGGAAAGTCTAATAGCAAACGAATTAATGTTTTTGCAGGTGTGTGGTCGGGCCAGTAGGTCCTTTATTCTCCTGGAGCAAAATGGCCGGTTCTTATTGCCAAATAAATAGTACTTTTTACCTATACAGACTTCCATGCCGCTTAAGCGGCAGCACTGATGAATGAAGCAACGCTTATTCCAGGGCAGAAAGCATAAGTTTTGGGTAGCATAATTCGGGTGGTATAAGCGCAACTAGGCGGCCGCTGGCCAAGGATGGCCGAGTGTCCCTGTAGCCAAGGATGGCGAGAAGGGACCGCCGGCGCCGGCGGCTGACAGAATGACTAATACGTGCGAAGACAGTGTCTTCGGGCGCTAGCCAAGTTTTCTTTAAAAACAATGAAATAGAAAACCACGCTCGTTCGCTGCGAGCGTGGTTTTCTATTAATGCCTAAATTATACTAGTACCTGAGTCGTTATACTAGAACATCTATTTCGTTATTTGTGATAGAATTAGTAGAAGTCGAAGTCTGTAATAGCTGTTTATTACTTTCGTTTTGATTGGACCTTTTTGATTGCATTTGTTGTATTTGCGCT
>DATMYU010000432.1:0-3410 GCA_035560775.1 Desulfosporosinus sp. | reverse complement strand
TATTCATTTCTATCCAATATGTTTTGCGCTAATAAATGATCAGAAAACTCCAAGTTCATCTTCCTCTCATTCCAAGCTGTGGCACAGCGGCATCACTTTTCTCCGGCTTTTTACTCCGTATAAGCAAGACCAGCAGGATTGCCAGCAGCACCGTAGCAGCAGACATCATCAGGACATAATCAATTGCATCTACATAAGCCTGCTTTTGCACCAGTGCAGTGATTGAAGATATTGCCACACCATTGGCTTCGGTTTATGAATATCCACTCTGCATGTATTGTCCCTGAAGCTGCCCAATCACTCCGATTGCAGCCGGATTAAAAGCCGTCACCTGTTCCGACATCCTGCTGTAATTCACATCCAACCTGCCCTGCAGCATGGTTGTCATAATCGTTACGCCCAGTGCACCAGATACCTGCTTAATCATACTGCTCAATGCCGAAGCTTTTCCAGCCAGATTACGTGGTATGGCATTCATCCCCGCTGTTGTGATAGGCATCATAACCAAACCCATACCCATACCGCGTATAGCAAGCGTTAATATGATAGCCAATTTGCTTGTATCCATATTTATGAAGGCCAAACTATACGAACTTGTAACCAAGATAACTAGTCCCACCAAAGCCACCGGCTTCGCACCTATTTTATCAAAAATCTTACCTCCGATGGGCATCATAAGTCCTGTAGCTATCGCCGATGGAAACAAAATCATCCCTGCCTGCATCGCCGTATAGCCTCTGATATTTTGTAAAAACAACGGTACTATATACATTCCGCCCATTAATGCAAAGACCAGTATACTTATAATGATCTGGGTTATGCTGAAGTCAAAGCTTTTTAATACGCGTAAATCAAGTAAAGGTTCGGGATGGGTCAACTCATTGATAACAAATAATAAAAGGCTGAAACACCCCAAAGTCATCAGAAGGGGATTTTTTATATCTCCCCAGTCTATAGCCGACCCTTCGCCCAATACATAAAGCAAACTGACAATCCCCACGGTTGAAGATATGAATCCTATATAGTCAAACCCCGTAAATGGTTTTCTAGGAGTTTCCTTGAGTAAAATTCCTCCCATAATGACTCCAAATATCCCGATGGGAACATTAACGTAAAAGATCAGCCTCCAGTCCAGATTCTGGATAATATATCCTCCCAGAGTAGGGCCTATGGCTGGCGCCGCCATCGAAGAAATTCCCCAAAATCCTAGGGCGGTACCGCGTTCCTCAGGAGGAAAGAGCTGCATTATTATAGTCATACCTACAGGAATGATCATACCCCCACCCAGGGCTTGAAGGATACGAAATACTATCATGGCACTGTTGCTCCAGGAAAGGCCGCATAAAAATGAACCTATGGTAAAGACCGTAAGTGAAAACAGAAATAATTTTTTGTACCCAAAGATGTCTCCGAGATATCCCGTAAGAGGTACTATAGCACCCAATGTAAGAGTATAGGCAGTTAATATCCATTTGATATCCTCCAGTGATACACCAAACACTGCCATCATTTTTGGAACAGCAATATTTACAATGCTGCTGTCAAGAGCTGCCATAAAAGTACCTATGACAATCACAAACAGTGCCAGCCACTTTGACGAAACATCCTTATTGTCTTGCATTCCGATCCCTCCCGGTCATTTTACGTGGATTTTGATTACAGCATTCGTACCGGGTAATAACTGGGCATCCTGCTTGTCAAACTCTATATTGACAGGTATTTTTTGAACAACCTTGGTAAAATTACCGCTGGTGGATGTCGGAAGAAGTGAAAAAGCGGAGTTAGAAGCCTGACCGACATACTTTATTTTTCCAGTAAATTTTATGCCTTCAAATTGGTCAACTGTGATTTCTACTTTCTGGCCTGGCCGTATTCTTCGCAATTTTGTTTCTTCTATATTTGCACTGATATATAACCTTTGGGGGTCAATGAGCATGGCAAGGGTCTGTCCGGAAGATTGAATTTCCCCTATGTTTCCCTGCTTTTTGACAACAATCCCGCTGATGGGCGCCCTTATAACCGACTAGTCTATACTGCTGTCGGAAAGGTTAATCATTTCCTGCCGACCAAGGATCTGATCCTTCAACACCTTATCGCCTTCCTCTATTCCAAACTCAAGGAGTTTCCCCGAAATCTGCGGGCTCACCTTGAACAGATCCCCTGTAACCTTTGCATCTTCCGTTGAAAAGAAATAAGTATTGTTATACCAATAATACCCACCTATCCCCCCTAATGCGATGACCATCACGACCAATATAGTAACCATCATTATTTTGCGTTTTCCGTTCATATGCTTTTTCCCTCCTTTACTCCCTCACACCGACTTCAGCAATCATTCCGGGCATTAACAGCGGATCTTTGTCTTTAAATTTCACCTTGACCAGAATGTTTTTACTTTTTGAATCCATGACAGAGTTCACTACCGATATTTCTCCTTTAAATTCTTTGTCAGGAATTTCAGATACCTTGATGACCGTTTCCTGTCCTGCTTTCACTTTACTAATAAGTGCTGAAGGCAGATATGCATTTACTATGACAGCATCCGGATTTACAACCGTTACTAGAGGTACTCCTGCAGTAGCCAACTCACCTACATTTATATTTTTGTCACTTACAACTCCTGATATGGGAGAAACAATTGTCCCATCATTTAACTGGGTCTGAGCCAACGCCAACGCTGCTTGAGCTTGTTTAAGTTGAGATTGGAAAACATTAATTGTTTCGGACGTTTCTCCACTGTTTAAAATATTCAAAGCTTCTTGAGCCGATTTGTACGACGCTTCAGCGCTAGCTAAAGCAGTCTGGGACTGTTCTAATTGGGATTTGGAAATAACGTCACTATTAAAAAGCTGCTGATTCCTCTCATTAGTATGATTGGAATTTTCATAACTAGTTTGGGCACTGTCCAAAGCTGCCTGAGCTTGGGATATCTGCTCTGGTCTTGCCTTGCTTTGAATTTTAGTCAAATTTGCCTTGGCCGTATTTACACCTGCTTGCGCTTGTACTACCTGGACCTCAAGCTCCTTGGAATCAAGCTTGACAAGAATATCGCCTTTCTTTACGGTAGACCCTACGTCGACGTTAATTTCAGCGATCCTTGCAGATATTTTAGAGGTTATATCGGATTCTTCATTGGTATCAATTCTGCCTGCCATTAAATATACAATACTGTCTTTTTTACCATCTAATGAATGTGTCGTACTTGTTTCAACAGTATTGACGCTACTGCATCCATTCAAAGCAACTATCCCTAATAATACCCACATCATCCAAAACACACGATTCTTCACATCTCATCCCCTTTTTCACTTTTGTATAATAAATCTAAGTACCATTACAAACCGAACGTTCGGTTTGTTTAAAAGAGAAAAAATTAGCCTTTCAATTCCTCATATAAACTATCCCATAAG
>DATMYU010000431.1:0-3931 GCA_035560775.1 Desulfosporosinus sp. | reverse complement strand
ACCTAAAATCGAAGCCTGTCGACTAAGAGATTGTTTTTTCGTCAATAACATTTAGAGAGCTATTCTAGTCTCAAACTGTTATTCTGTATACTTTTGAGAAAACCCTGGATGTTCCCTTCTATTTTTGGTAAAGTTAAGCTTACTTCAAAGGAGGAATGTATAATGGCCCAAAGTCTGACCCAGAAAATACTTACATCGCACCTCGTGTCTGGTAACTTAGAAAAAGGTAATGAAATCGCGCTTCGCATTGATCAAACCCTAACCCAAGATGCCACAGGAACCATGGCCTATTTACAATTCGAGGCTATGAACCTTTCTAGAGTACAAACCGAGTGCTCGGTAAGTTATATAGATCATAATACTCTCCAAACAGGGTTTGAAAATGCGGATGACCATGCATTTCTTCAAAGTGCGGCCGCACGGTTCGGTGTACATTTTTCCCGCCCAGGAAATGGGATTTGTCATCAAGTCCATCTTGAGCGCTTCGCCAAACCTGGAAAAACTCTACTAGGCTCAGACAGTCATACTCCCACTGCCGGCGGAATGGGAATGCTAGCTATGGGTGCTGGGGGGCTTGATGTTGCCGTAGCAATGGGTGGAGGGCCTTTTTACCTTCCCAGCCCAAAAGTCCTTCGTGTTTGGCTAACCGGACAACTCTCGGACTGGGTTTCCGCCAAAGATATTATTTTAGAAATCCTCCGCATCCTCTCGGTAAAGGGAGGCGTTGGCAAAATAATTGAGTTCGCCGGACTGGGCGTGAAAACCCTCACGGTTCCAGAGCGGGCAACTATCACAAATATGGGTGCAGAATTAGGAGCGTCTGCTTCAATCTTTCCCAGCGATGAACAAACACTCCGCTTTTTAGAAGCGCAAGGACGAGCTCAGGATTGGGTTGCTCTCTCAGCCGATGAAGATGCCACCTATGATGAAGAACTAGAAATTGATCTTTCCTTGCTTGTTCCGATGGTCGCTCAGCCTCATAGCCCAGACAATGTGGTTCCAGTCAGTAATTTATCAGGCACGTCCGTACAACAGGTTGCCATTGGAAGCTGTACAAACTCCTCTTATCAAGACCTGATGCGTGTTAGTCAGATCCTTAAAGGAAAACACGTTCACCCAGACGTAAGCTTAGTGATTTCTCCCGGTTCAAGGCAGGTCTTAAGCATGCTTTCCAGTAATGGCGCCTTGACAGATCTCCTAGACAGCGGGGCGCGGCTGCTTGAATCGACCTGTGGTCCGTGTATTGGGATGGGACAATCACCGGTATCTAAAGCCGTCTCCGTTCGGACCTTTAACCGAAATTTCAAAGGGCGAAGCGGAACGCAAGATGCCTTAGTCTTTCTGGCCAGTCCAGAAGTTGCGGCAGCCTGTGCCTTAACAGGAAACTTAACTGATCCCCGAACATTAGGACTCCCACCCATTATAGATTTTCCTGAACAGTTTCGTATCGATGACAGTATGATTTTACCGCCGGGCGATCCTACTACCCCAATTCGACGTGGTCCAAACATCCAACCCCTCCCCCTTGCCCCTTCACTGGACAACACGCTGGACTTACCCATCATCTTAAAACTTGGGGACAATATCACAACAGACGATATCATGCCTGCAGGGTCCAAAATACTCCCGCTTCGTTCGAACATCCCAGCCATTTCTGACTATGTCTTTCACAAAATAGACTCTCAGTTTGCATCTAAGGCCAAGACCCTAAAGCAAAGCATTATTGTGGCTGGCCAGAATTATGGCCAAGGCTCAAGTCGTGAACACGCCGCCCTTGCCCCCATGTACTTAGGACTGCGCGTGGTGTTGGCTCAGAGTTTTGCTCGTATCCACCGCGCCAACCTCATTAACTTTGGCATTCTTCCTCTCACCTTTGTCAATGCAGAAGATCTTGCCCGCCTAAACTCAGGTATGATTCTCCACCTACTGGATATGCATCAGGCTATTCAAACCGCTGGACCTTTTACTATTACCTCAGCTAAGGACTCAAACCCGATTTGGGTCAAACACGATCTCACCGAGCGGCAAGCCAAAATCCTGCTTGCCGGAGGACTTCTTAATGCTACAAAAGCTTCCCTCGATGCGTAACATCTAAATCTTGTTCTGTTCTATAAAAGCATGCTATAATTGGTAACGTTATAATGATTTTATGAAGAGGTGTATAATATGCTCAGTGAAGAAGATCGCAAACTACTCAAACTCATAGAGGAAGATTGCCGCTTAACACATGAGGACCTGTCCATTGAAACCGGGTTGACACCTGAATACATCGCCCAGCGGATAAGCTACTGGGAAAAAGAAAAAATTATTGTCGATTATCGTCCGTTGATCAACTGGGACCGAGCCGGCGATGAAAAAGTATCCGCCCTTATTGAAGTTAGAGTCTTGCCTCAACGAGGCTATGGCTTTGACAAAATAGCCAAACGAATACAGAAATTCGATGAGATCAAATCACTTTTTCTTATGTCTGGCGGATATGACCTCTCCCTGCTCATCGAAGGTAAAACAATGCAAGACGTCGCCCTTTTTGTGGCTGAAAAATTAGCTCCTCTTGAGCATGTCCAGAGTACTGCCACGCACTTT
This sequence comes from Desulfosporosinus sp., assembly GCA_035560775.1. Taxonomy (GTDB): domain Bacteria; phylum Bacillota; class Desulfitobacteriia; order Desulfitobacteriales; family Desulfitobacteriaceae; genus Desulfosporosinus. The sequence goes on along the minus strand of DATMYU010000431.1, from coordinate 1,348 downwards.
GTACTTCGCCGCTATAAGCAAGACGGGGTCGAGCTTATGGGAGAGGAAGAGATCCTTCAACGTCTCGTGGTTTCACCATGAATCGTTATCTTGCTCCCCATGTTGCTAATCTCCCCCCCTCAGGGATCCGCAAGTTTTTTGATCTAGTCGCAACCATGAAAGACGTAATTTCGTTAGGAGTCGGAGAACCCGACTTTGTGACGCCTTGGACCGTGTGCGAAAGCGGCATCTACTCTTTAGAACAAGGGCAGACCATGTATACAAGTAACGCCGGCCTCTTCGAGTTGCGTGAAGAACTATCGTACCATTTAAAGAAAACATTGGACCTCTCCTACGATCCACATGAAGAAATTCTTATTACCGCTGGAGCGAGCGAAGCCGTCGATCTGGTGATGCGCGCCGTGCTCGAACCTGGCGATGTTGTTTTAATTCCCGATCCGTCCTACGTATCCTATGCCCCTTGTGCCATCTTGGCTGGGGCAAGTGTTCAATACGTTCCGACCCATGCCAAAGAAGAGTTTCGCTTACGTGTAGAAGACTTAAACCAAGCGTATTCACCGAAAGCCAAACTTCTGGTTCTATCCTACCCGAATAACCCGACCGGTGCGATCATGCGTCGCGAGGACCTTCTACCCATCGCTGACTTTGTGGCTGAGCACGATCTTCTCGTGCTTGCCGATGATATTTATTCCGATCTCACTTATGAAGGAACACACGTCTCGTTTGCTAGCTTACCTGGCATGCACGACCGTACGCTGTTTGTCAGTGGCTTCTCCAAATCCTATGCCATGACCGGGTGGAGAATTGGCTATGTTGCCGGACATGCTGATCTCATCAGCGGGCTGACGAAAATTCATCAATTCACTATGCTCTGTGCCCCCATCATGGGGCAAATCGCCTCCCTAGAAGCGTTACGCTCTGCCTCAGAAGCTAAACAGAAAATGGTCGATGCCTATAATCGACGCCGTCGCATAATGGTTCGCGGCTTCCGGCAGATGGGTCTCGACTGTTTCGAACCCTTAGGTGCCTTTTATGTTTTTCCGGATATCACTAAGACCAAATTATCCTCTGAAGAGTTTGCCGAAGCACTCTTGAAGGAAGAAAACGTAGCCGTTGTTCCAGGAACCGCCTTTGGACCTTCCGGCGAAGGACATATTCGCTGTTCTTATGCTTACTCCACCGATCAGCTTAAGGAAGCCCTTAAAAGGATTACCCGTTTTGTGGAGTCTAGGTTAAGCAAATTGTAGAGTTGCAGCAAATTCATTGTTATTAAAAGGGCGTAACGAAACTAAACTTTAGTTTCGCTACGCCCTCTTTCAGCTAATTTTTCCATGTTATCGTTTACATC
>DATMYU010000430.1:0-11661 GCA_035560775.1 Desulfosporosinus sp. | reverse complement strand
TTACTCTATTGCTCAGAAACCAATTTATTAAGGAACCCAGCTAGAGAAAGCTTTCTGAGTTGTTACCTCAATGGGATTTCCTGTATATTCCTTATTAGTGCTCAAAGCGGCTCAATCTTAGGGGCTCCACATTAATTTCTGTTGATTCTCCGCAAATCATTTGCGCCATCAATTTTCCGGTAATAGGCGAAAGGCCAACCCCGTCACCCTCATGACCGGCGGCAACATAAAAACCCGGAATGTTTGTTGCTGAGATTATCGGATAATGGTCAGGAGTAAAAGGCCTAACTCCGGCATAACTCCTAATAATATTGATGTCCTTCATTATCGGGAAAAATCTGGTCGCTCTCTTGGCCAAGGCACGTAATACTTCAATATCACAGGTAATATCCATCCCGACAAACCGCCGACTACTTCCAATTAAAAAATTTCCGGCCAAAGTTGGTTCAAAAACAAAGGCTATCCCATATTCCTCTATATCCTTGCTAACGTTGCGCTTATAATCGTTTCCTTCAAATTTAGCCATCAAATAACCAAATTCTACAACTTTACGCCGGGCGACGGGTGATGATCTTTCAGCCACTAATATCTGCCCTTGCCGTAGTTTAATAGGTATGTCCAGCCCGACCATCCGACCGATTTCCGGGGCCCAAACCCCTGCGGCATTAACGACCCGTTTAGTGGCGATTAGACCTTTATCCGTAATGACCTGCTGAACGCCTTCTTTTCGGTTCGCTACAATTCCGGTGACCTTAGTATATGTCCGAATTTCAGCACCGAGCTTTTTTGCTCCGTAAATTAAGCCGAAAGCTAAAGCCATTGGATCAAGAGAACCATCGCACTGAAACTCCAGACCTCCAATAATGTCCTTGGCCAAGTTTGGCTCATCGTCATGAACCTCATACTGATCCATAAGCCTTACCGGAAACCCTCCATCAAGCTGCTTACGGTACAACTCTTTGGCAACTTCCATTTCCTCATCGCTTTCAATGACCAATATACTCCCTCTACGAGTCCAATCCAATTCGTAGTCAATCTCTTGAGCAAGCTGGGGAAAGCTGTCCTGGCTTAGCTTAGCGAGCATACTATCATACCCTGGCATCTTGTCCTGAATTAAAACGTTTCCGTCACATTTACTGGATGTTCCCTCAGCAATGTCTCCCGCTTCTACTAAAATGACATCTAAATTCTTTTTAGCCAGATAGTAGGTTATAGCCGTCCCTATAACTCCACCTCCAACTACAACTACGTCAGCGATTTTAGTCATCCTCTCCACCGCCCAACATCCCGAAAGAAATAGGCCGAACAGGGGGTCTATCTGAAGACGGAAGTATTTCCTGAAGAGTCCTCCCCGTTTCCTGTGTTAAAATACGTTCAACTAACTTCTGACAAGTTTTTCCTTGGCACAACCCCATTCCAGCTCTAGTGCGACGTTTAATCCCCGTAACTGAATTAGCCCCTTCTTTGATGGCCTTTCTAATTTCTTCATCCGTGATTTCTTCACAACGGCACACTAATAATTGTTCCTTATTCAACCTTATTGCCCCCTACCAATCTGTTTCATGCCTCGCACCTCATCAGACATTCCCTTGGGGATTACCATTGTTATTACCGGAGTACAATCATTTTTCAGGGAAGTATTTATGCGCAGTATTCTTCCCTTGCCTACTTCTTTCCCAGCCCTATTTACTGCTGTTACCTCCTGCCCTTTTTCTGGCAGCGGGAAATACTCATGAGGGAAACTTATCGTAGCTTCGGTTTCAGAATATGTTTTATCTACAACAAATATGGCCAGGCCAGAGCATTGTGCAATACAAGCTCCACACCCGGTGCATGATTCCTCATGCAGTTGAGGAAGATTCGTAAGGGGTTCCCCGACAGTCAGCGCCCCAAACTTGCATGCGGTTTCGCAAGGGTTACAGGGTATTCCCTGTACACATTCAATCACCGCAACGGGACCCTTTAGGAACCGTTCTTCCGAAGGATAGCCGTGTCCCTGTCTAATCTCTTCTAAAGATAGGTAACCGTTAATAACAATACTTGCACTCATAGAGCAGACCCCATTTGAATTATTTTTAGCTTTGCGCTAAGCCGTTTTTCTCCAAAAGAACCTTGACGCAATGCTGTTAACCGTGATCGTATTTCTGCTTTTAAGTCTTCAGCCTTACTTTCATTGAGGTATCCTAAAGATTGCGCTATAGCCACTCCTGCTAACCTGCCTTCATCCATGGCTGCATTGGCTTCTTCTACTCCGGCACTATCACCAGCAACATAAATCCCCGGACTACTTGATTCCATGTTAGCATCATGCAACGGCATCCAGCCGCCAAGTTCAGGAATAAGTTCATGCCTCACATTGTGCATTGTCGCTAATTCTGTTAAAGGCCGCAATCCAGCGGCAATACAAACGGTATCCACATCAAATTCTTTCTCCGTGCCTTCAATAGGCTTAAAGTTATGATCAAGCCTTGCAATCACCGCTCTTTTCACCTGATCATTTTCTCCTTCAGCACGGATAATTGTATGCCCCAAATAAAACGGTACTCCTGCCCGACTAACTTTTCCCGCATGCACACCATATCCGCCAATCTTCTTGGCTGCTTCGACAATCCCTGCCACGTGGCATCCGGCTTGCAAAAGCTGATAAGTTACAATTAAGCCAACATTGCCTGAGCCTATCATTAGTACACGGTTGCCCGGCAACACTCTGTGTATGTTGATCATGGTCTGAGCCGCTCCAGCCCCCATGACCCCAGGAAGAGTCCATCCTGGAAAATTAATAGCATTTTCCGAAGCTCCGGTAGCAATGAGAATATTCTTTGCTTCCACAATGAGTGTCGTTTTCTCTGGCCTGCCAATGCGAACGACAGCTAGCTTTTTGTCTTTAAACAGTCCGATAACAGCACTATTTAACCATAGTTCTACACCTGCATTTTCTGCCTCCTCTAATAAACTTTTGGCAATGTTAATGCCCCGAGTACCCGCATTATGAGCCCGTGAACCAAAAAACTTATGGATTTGCTTGAATAACTGCCCACCAGCTTTTGTATTTTCGTCGATTAGCAGCGTTTCTGCTCCGGCTTTAGCTGCTTCGATTGCTGCCGCCAAACCGGCTGGTCCACCGCCGACAATTACAACTTCTTTCTTAAACATCGATCTCTCCTTTCTTTCCATATCCATATTGTGTTTCAATAAGCATTCCTTCTTCTACTGGTGTAATACAGGTTCGGACATTAGGTTTGCCATTGACAACCATTACACAGTCCGTACACTGTCCAATCCCGCAATATATTCCCCTTGGTTCTTTACGTTTGGAAGTAAACCGATGTATGCGAATGTTATTTGCCAGTAACACCGCGGCAATCATCTCCCCTTTAATTGCTTTTAGTTCTTTGCCATCGACAGTAATACAAATCAAGTCAGTCTCCAGCGCCGGTCCTAGTATCGGGTGATTCGCAATTCTCATATTTACACTCCCGTCAAGCTGTAAAACCAGCATCTTTATTCTATTCGGTCCAAAAACTGGATGGTCGATGATCTGCGCATACTAATTGCTTCCGCCCTCTTTATTCCCCTCAGTTATTACTTTTCTAAGAGCAGTATCGACATCACTTAAGTGATGACTAATAAGAGCAGCGGCCTTTTCTCCCTCTCCGTCGGTTACCATGCTGATTATCTCTTTGGCCGTTGCAATCGAGCTATCTTTTGTTTGATGGGAGGTCGGCATAAAATTGACCCGGTATTTGTGCACCTCTTTTATCAGTTTCTTCATCATTTGGTTGATAAACACGTTATCGCTTGCCTCTGCTAAAGCCATATGGAACTCTAAGTCAGCTTCAATAAATTTTGGGATATCATCTCGCCCTTCCTCCATCCGGGCAACCGCTTTCTGCATTTTGCGAATATGTTTGATTTCCGCCCGCTCGGCAGCAAACTTAGCAGCGCTAATCTCCAAGACCTGCCTGGCCTCCATCAAATCGAACATTGGCACCGAAGCCAGGATATTTTCCACCTGCAGGTAATCACCTCTATCAGGTAGATTTTTGCAGACAAAAGACCCATTACCCTGAATTACTTCTAAGTACCCCATTACGACCAGCACCCTAATGGCTTCGCGCATAGACGAACGGCCAACGCCAAACATTTTAGCCAATTCGCGCTCGGGCGGAAGTCTTTCGCCCGGTTGCATTTTCTCCTCTTCCAGGCTCTTAATAAACTGTTTGATAATCATTAGCGGATTGGTATTCTTACGAACTGTCTCAAAATTATATTCCATATTCCTTACCACGCTTTTCTTTTTACTTTAGCACCTTTTTTTGCTTGCCGAAGGATTTGAGCAACTCAACTGATAACAACAAGGCGATGGAAATTGTGATTAAGACTGAAGCAACTGCCGTCATTGTGGGATCTATTTCCAATCTCATACCTTCCCACATTTTAACGGGTAAGGTCTTGGTAAAGGTATTCGATACGAAAAGTGCAACGATTAACTCATCAAACGAGGCTATAAAAGCAAAAAGTGCTCCAGACAACAAAGCCGGCGAAATAATCGGAACAGTAATCTTTATAAAGGCCTTGAAGGGGTGGGCACCTAAGCTTACGGCAGCTTGTTCAATGAAAATATCAAACCCACGTAGAGCGCCCAGTACAACAGTGATAACATAAGGAATAGCCACAATAGTATGGGCAATTACCAAGCCTAAAAAGGATCCCTGGAGATGGAGTCGGGTAAAGAAACCGTAAATCACCACTGCAATGATAATTAAGGGGACAATCATCGGTGTCAACAGTACAGAATAGAACAAATCATTCCATTTTGAGCGAGTTCGGGCTAAGGTGACTGAAGCAAGTGTCCCTAAAATTGTTGACACAATCATGGTGACTACGCCCAGTTTTAGGCTCAAGAAGAAAGAATTCATCCAGAGGGAATCTGAGAAAAAGGCTTCATACCACCGAAGTGAAAAACCGGGTGGTGGGAACTGCATATAAGATGCAGAGCTGAAGGACATGGGAATAATGATGAAGGTTGGGAGCATTAAGTACACCAACACAAGGCTGGCAACTATATAAACTATCACTCTATTTATGCTTAAGTTCATTCCACTACCTCCTCAAGGCCCAAATGAAATTTTGTCTAAACCAAAGAAACGATTAAACAATGACAGAATAATTAAGACAACAACTAAAAGTATGAAAGCAATAGCCGAACCGAATCCCCAATTTAGCTGTTGGCCGATCTGTTGGGCTATCAGCTGAGATATCATAGTATCTGACCCCCCTCCTAACAGAGCCGGTGTTACATAATATCCGATACTAATTATAAAAACGAGAATTGAACCTGACGCAATACCCGGAACTGATAAGGGAAAGAGGACTTTTTTAAATGCATGAAATGGTGTTGCTCCAAGGCTTTGAGCAGCTTTGACCAGATCTAGATCAATATTCTTCATTACACTGTAGAGAGGAAAAATCATGAAAGGTAGCATCACATGAGAAAGGCCGATCAATACAGCAAAGGAATTATGGAGCATGCTGAGGGGCTCATGGATAAGACCCAAATAAATTAAGAGTTTATTGACAACCCCCTCACGCCCAAGGATTATCATCCAAGCATAAGTTCTAACTAAAAAACTTGTCCAAAAAGGCAACAGCACAAAAATCAGTAAAATATTTTGCATACGTTGGGACACAGTCACCAGCAGAAAGGCCACTGGATAACCCAGCACTAGAGTGATGAAAGTTACGTACAAACCTACTTTAATAGTGTTCACTAATACCTGTAAGTAGACTGTTTCTTGAAAAAACCTCAGATAATGCTTAAAGGTAAAATCAGGACTAAAAAAGCTATTATAGGCCAACTGGAATAAGGGAAAGATCAAAAAAACAATGACAAGAAGTACAGCAGGAAGAACTAACAGTTTGGTAGTATTAAGCTTCTTGCCGTTTTCTGCATTCGCCTCGGAATCTAACAACCCGTTTTCCGGTTTCGAATTGATTACCTGTTTCATATCTAATCCCTCCTTCATTCAAAAGCAGCCTCTCGGCATTTGCCGCTCCCTTTGAACCAGCAGGTTCATGAAAGTTAATATAGAAAACTTGACCTGCTCGCCATCTGTTATAAAGAGAGAGGCATGACTTTATCACGCCTCTTGCCCTCTTATTTTTTAATCAACCAGGCTTGAAAACGATCGTTTATCTTATCATAGTTACCATCATCATTCCACCACTGACCATTTAACAGAACTTGTTTATTAAGATTTTCCGGATAAGTAGGCAGGGTCTTTGCATACTGGGGATCCATAAGCTCAAACACCTTTGTATTAGTCGGACCGTAGGGTATAGTATTTAGCAAATCAGCCTGGGGTTTTGCTTGAGAAGCATAGTTAATGAATTTCAGGGCTGCATCTCTATTCTTCGTCCCCTTGGGGATCACCCAGGCTTCACTATCCAAAAGTCCATCCTGATATGTATAGTCTAAGGGTTGTCCTTGCTTTTGCGCATCTAAAATCCGTCCATTGGAAACTGAAGCCATCACTACTTCTTTATCAGACAACAGTTGCACAGGCTGTGCATTTTGGTCATACCAGACAATTTCATTCTTAATTGTATCCAGTTTCTTGAAAGCCCGATCAATATCTAAAGGATACAGACTTTTGGGGTCAACCCCATCAGCAAGTAAGGCAATTTCCATAATCATAATGGGGTTTTTACGCACAGCACGTTTACCTGGGAACTTGTTGATGTCAAAGAAATCCGCCCAATTATTAGGGGTCAGACCGGCAGGCAGGGTATTCTTATTGTATGCCATGACAGTGGAATAATAGTCGATACCAACTCCATACTCGGTTGCCGCCGACTCGAGTAAATCTGTTTTGTTTACCACAGTGTAATCAATAGGCTCTAAGATTCCCTCGGAAACCAGTCTTGGGATATCTTTAGATTCTACATCTGCCACGTCCCACTGCACATCTTTACTTTCAACCATGGATTTTAATTTTCCCATATCAATTGGACTATCTTCAGTAAGGGCTATTCCCGTGTCCTTGATAAAAGGATCAAACATGGCCGTCTTTTGAGCTGCTTGGTAAGATCCTCCCCAACTCACAACCACAACTTTTTGACTCTGGGGTGTAGTTGGCTCTGTTCCACTCTGACCACAACCAACCAGAGAAAAAAGCAAAGTCATTATTACACCGTAGGCAGCTATTTTACTATTCATCATAATCCTCCATTCATCTAGCTTTTCATGTGTGCTTTACTGATTAATAGCTATAAGAACTGATCACAGAAGCGATTGCCTTCCTTCTGCAATACTGAAATTCATATCTTTCTAATATCACCTCCAGTATGAATGTGATTATACCTATCTGAACTAATTATTCAGCAAAACCCCTTCGTTTACTTCCCAGCCAAGAAATACCTCCTGACCTTCATGTAAGGAAAAGATTTCTTTAGGTCCTAATGTAACCTTCAGCGTTTCACCTTTCGAAGTAACTACTTTACAACGACTCGCTTGACCTACATAAACAACTTCTTCAACAATCCCCTGTAAGATGTTTTGGGTCCCCATCTGCTGTGCAGCCAACACGATATTTTCCGGACGAATTACATAGGCTACTTTCGTCATATCTTTCTTAGGACTCAGCGCCCGCAAAATCTCCCCTTTAGTCGTCTTTATGACTGCTATTCCTTCTTCCCAACCAATAATTTGACCATCGAGTAGATTCGTTTCGCCGATGAAATTGGCAATGAACCGGTTTTTAGGCTTGTCATAAATCTCTCGGGGAGTCCCAATTTGTTCAACCTCACCCTTATTAACAACGCAAATCCGGGTTGACATCGTTAGAGCTTCTTCTTGATCATGGGTTACGGAAATAGTTGTGATCTTTAACTGCTCTTGCAGTTTCTTGATCTCTATTTGCATTTGTAATCGAAGTTGCTTATCTAATGCTCCTAGAGGTTCGTCGAGCAAAAGCAGCGGCGGGTTGAACACAACCGCCCGGGCTAAAGCCACCCGCTGACATTGACCGCCACTCAGTTGACCAGGATAGCGGTCTTTATAACCTTCAAGTTGAACCAGCGCCAGCACACTCATGGTCATTTCCTTCATCTTCTTGTTCGGAATTTTTCTCATCCGCAAGGGAAAACTTATGTTATCGAAAACTGTCATATGCGGGAATAAGGCATAACTCTGAAAAACTATCCCTATTCCGCGTTTATGGGGAGGGGTATTGGTTACATCGTTTGAACCTAGAAATATTTTTCCAGACGTAGGTAATTCAAATCCGGAAATCATTTTTAAAAGGGTTGTTTTACCCGAACCGCTGGGTCCTAAAATTGTAAAAAACTCTCCGTCTTCGATCTGTACAGAAGTTGATTTCAAGGCGTAAACCTTACCATATTCTTTCGAGATATTTTCAACAACTACATTCATGGACATTCCTAACACCCTTTCTTGTTAAAGTGGCTAGAATATGAAATTTAATCGATATAAGCTCCCTTATCTGATGATCTGACCAATTTGGCATCGCGCTAATATTCATCAGGTCATCTGACCAATTTTACTATTAAGCGATCTAACCAAGAATAGTCAAGTTTCCCTGGAAGGATCTCTTGAGTTACACTGAAAATGCAACTAAAAATGACGCATTGAGTTACTCTTGCGAGTTGCCTCAAAGCGCCATTGCTTTTGCATAATTTTTCTACGAGTTGTACACATCTTATGTTTAGTATATTATCACAGATACGAACTGTCTTGCAACAATTTTTTTCTAATCATCATTGTGCCCCTACAGAGATACTACCTTGCCTTTAAATCTTATCACCGGTTGTCCGTCCTGTGCTGCTAACTTCAAATTAACTTCCAAAAATGTACCCTTATCCAATACATTGTCCAATTTTCCATAGCCAAAAGCTTAGCGCAGAAGTATGACATCAACCGAAAAGGTCTTCATAAAGATCGGTTCATCAATCAGGGTCGACTATCTCAATGAGAAAAACAAAGAACGTAGAACTCAACTTGCACTATATCCCACCCCAATAGGTTCTTCTCAGGAATTGATAAACTGATTTTCAACTATTATCGAATTTTCATCCAAATTGTCTTCATTTCAGTATATTGACGATTCGCCCAAAGGGACTTGTCTCTGCCCAAGAAACCTGATTGTTTAAACCCACCAAAGGGGGTACCCATATCCCCTTCAGAAAAACAGTTCACTGAAATCGTACCCGCTTGAATTGCCTTGGATATTCGATGTACTTCATTCACATCGTTTGACCATAGAGATGCATGCAATCCATATTCCGTATCATTCGCCATGCGTATTGCTTCTTCCTCGTCGCTGAAGGTCATTACTCCTAAAACCGGACCAAAGATCTCCTCTTTTGCGATAGTCATATCAGGAGTCACATTATCAAATATTGTGGGTTCGACATAATATCCTCCCGTTTCTTTCAATATTCGGCGACCCCCATATTTAAGCGTAGCGCCTTCAGATTTCGCAGTTTCAATATAACCTAATACTTTTTCCAGATGAGATTTTTCAATCATTGATCCCAAGCGAAATTGTGGATCTAATGGATCCCCAACAGTCCATTCTTTAGTTTTCTCGATGACCGCTTCTAATAGAGCATCCTTTATGTCTTTATGCACAATCAATCTAGAGTTAGCACTACAATTCTCGCCCATATTCCAAAAGGCAGCCTTAGCAATTTCTTCAGCGGCTACATCAAAATCCAAAATATTTGGCATAACAATACACGGATTTTTACCACCTAACTCAAGGAGAACACGTTTCAGGTTAGATTTACCTGAGTTTTCTAGTAAAGTGCGTCCTACTGCAGTTGATCCGGTAAACGTTATCAAATTGATATCAGGATGCCTGGCGATTGCTTCTCCAACCACCGTTCCAGAGCCAGTCACAACATTCAAAACCCCATCAGGTATTCCTGCTTCCATGGCTAACTCAGCTACCCTCAGCATAGATAAAGTCGTCAGTCTTGAGGGTTTCACAATAACGCTATTTCCAGATGCTAAAATAGGGCCTAGTTTCCAGGCCGCCATCAACATGGGAAAATTCCAAGGAAGTAATGCCGCAACAACACCTATAGGTTCACGAACAATCATGCTTACAATATCGGGGCTCGATGCAGTGATTTGATCTTCAAGTTTATCAGCAGCTTCTGCATGCCAAGTAATACATTCCGCAGTTTCTACCACATCACTTTGGGCAATATCATAAATAGGCCTTCCGCTATCCAAGGATTCCAGTACAGCCAATTCATCTTTGTGTTCAAGTATTAGATTGCTCATTTTTATGAGGATTTTTTTTCTATCGGAAGGTGCCAAACCGGCCCAGCGTTTATCATTAAAAGCCTTACGAGCGGCATTGACAGCCAGATCAACATCGGAGGCATCGCAGGAAGTGATATCGGTTAACTTCTCACCGGTAGCCGGATTTTCTGTAGTAAAAGTATTACCGGATAATGATTTTACCATCTTCCCATCAATCAGGGCATCTGTGCAAAATCTAATATTTTCGGCAATCTTTTTATATTCTTCTTTAGTTAATAATTCCATATAATCACCCTCCATTTCATGTAATAACAGAATAACCGACCAACGATCCGAACACTCAATGATCTCGCCCCGTCCACTTACGATTGACTTTTAACTCTTTGCATTGAGAAAACTTAAAGCTGATCGCACTTGTAATTCTGCACCGTATTTCCGCATATTTTCACCAATATCAAAGCAGGGATTTATGATGCGGATGATTAGTTTTCTTAACAAGAGATACCAGGGTCAAGCCATTAACCAGAGATGGATCGCTTGGAAAACATTTCAGTTCATAACCTAAATTCAAGGAAATACCAGGTACCCTTAATCAATCTCCGTCTCATCTCACTCCTTTCTACTGTTTCTAGTAGATCATGCGAATGCACCTTCTCATCCATTCATCGGTTCCTGAGAGTAACGTCCCAATGTCCGCACTTTTATTGTATTTGCCTCTCTTGTATGCATTACCATGCTTGGCGCACTAAAAAGCGCTCAGACATCTCTGTCCAAGCGCCGTTGCTCGTTACGGTCATTATACTGAGTATTTACCCATAGATCCAGCTGGTTTTGACAATAATATTGTATACATAAGACATTCTAATTTTTAATCAGCTCGCCTACTTGGAGGAGAAGTTAATTTTCGATTACGCAGATATTCATCAACAGTAAAACCTGTCAGCAGATAAAACATACGTTGAAAATGGTGTAATGGCACTATTTACACAGATCATCTAACCATTCCATCAGACTTTATCATCTTCCCAATCATTTGATGGGATTGGATAATGTCCATGTTTTAGAAGCTGATTAGTATAAGGTATGGAGATCAAGGTATAAAAAAGAGACCCGCCTAACTTCCGATTAGACAAGTCCATTGTGTAGAAAAATTTTGTAGGGCAAATGTTAAGCATTGACAATTTCGTTTGCCTAACAGATGCCCATTAAGCTCAGTAGTGGTGCGGGAAACAGGACTTGAACCTGCACGGTTACCCGCTGGAACCTAAATCCAGTGCGTCTGCCAGTTCCGCCACGTCCGCGAGAACGACTAAAAGTCTAGCAGGTGGAATCGCCGCCGCGCTACCCGCGCGGCCTGGCCGTCAATC
>DATMYU010000429.1:0-8120 GCA_035560775.1 Desulfosporosinus sp. | reverse complement strand
CAGATGTAAAATATTGACCATGATACATTGGCAAAAATATGTACGCCCAGGAAGCCAAAAGGTCCGTAGTTTATCCAAGAGAATAAACCAGTGACATAACCAAAAAGATGTACCAGAGTATCCAGTATTCCACCGAAGATAATTCCATAAATTGATAAACGTTTGATTTCCTTTCTAGGCACATTGGCTATTAGGATTATTGCAAAAACCAAGGTATAGATTGGATAGATAAAGTATTTAGGCACTGATGCTATCTCCTTTAGATTACCGTATATAGAATTTAATTTAGAATATCCACTATTCACGGGTAATATTCTGTCGATAGCTGATAAAGAAAAAATTTATTTGACACCCATTTGGCTGGGAGTTTCTGTATGATAAAAATACGTCCATGTAGAGAAACCTAAGGGGTAGGTTATTCAAAAAAATCGAATAACCTACCCCTTATTTCTGTACTGCATCTAAACCATATTATCCCTCCAAAGGGCTCGTAGTCGTCTCGAACGCAGACTTGAAATTATCACTTACGATTATTTGATCAATCATGACTTGTTTATCGAACTCAGTGAATTCGTAGAAGATTGGATTCAGATCCCATTCGTTTTCTAAAGGGTAGTAACGCAAATTTGCTCTAACTGTTTTTTCCGTTTCATCGTCTTTAATGACTAGAGTTAACGCATAATTGTTAAAGTTATACTCTGGATCAAAACCTGACCCATTAACCGTAATATCGAAAATCTCCATTTCTAATACCTCCCACTGAAGCCCACTTTATTTTATTATGTTGTTTCGGTTACTTCTTTATTCAAGTTTAGGTTTTCAGTGGCAAAACACGTTACATGAGTTTCTTCTTCGAACCCGTCGGGCCAATCAAGTATCTTCCGAACGGAATCTTACTGATCATATAACATGTTAAGGTGGATACAACAGAAACGATCAAGAATGCTAGAAATGTCACCAAGACATAGTGTTGATTTAGAGCAGGGTACACCTTGTGATACGCATCTATTAATTTTACTAATTCGCCTAAGACAAGGGCATGAGCGAGGTAAGCCCCAAGGGAATACTTCCCCAACCAAGAGGTCAATTTATTAACCCAATTATTCTTTTTTGTGACTTTCATGGCAATCATATAGAGAGCGATGAGTTCAGAAAATACCAAAACAAACATAGATGGTTTGAGAGTTGTAGACCAGTCTAAATTTATCGGCAAACTATAACCGGACCCAGCGAAAAGTTCATACCCAACCCAGCCATAGGCAACGATAAACAAGATAGCATTCCAGCGTAAAGAGCCTTTGATGTTCTTTCGCCATCGATCAAGTTCCATGGCTATAAGCGCTCCGAAGATAAAGTAAAAAGAGTAAAAGAGGAAATTCGTGTTTCTATTAGTGATGAAGTATTGAAGGAGGTCAGGATAGCTAGAAGAGTGATTCGGTAAATACTTGTAAGATGCCCACATTAAGAGCATATACCCCAGACCAGTAACTACCAAGAGAGGGTCCAGGGTTCGTGTTTCGAGCAGACCTCTTCTTTCTTTCGCCCAGGTTAGTCCTTTGAGAAACAGAGGAAACAAAAGATAAAATTGAAAGATCATGAGAATAAACCAGAAATGATAGCCTAGTGTCGGGGCAATTATCTGTCGCCCAACTTCTTTAAACCAGTGGAAGTGAATCCTTTCCTTCGGATACATATAAACATAATAAATTGCCGTCCAAAGGAAATAAGGAATTAAGATGTCGATGCTTCGTTTTTTAATAAACGCAGGGTAGTTTAACTTTCCATAATAGTTATAAACTAGTGCTGCTCCCGTCAAAAGGACAAAAGCAGGCACACCAAACTTAACAAAGTGATAAACGCCGGCCAATGTATAGGCATCCCATAAGCTCGCGTCTTTCCTGGTCGCAAACTGCCCGATTGAATGCTGCAAAACGATCGCCAGAAAAGCAATACCTCTTAGTACATCCCATTCCGCAACTCTTTCTTTCGACAAAACACACCGTTCCTTTCAAGCGATGACTATATAATCCTAAACGTGTAATCGTTTAGTAATACAGGGACCCATTGAGTTCCGGCTTTTGCCCGAGGCTCTATTTTAACGTCCTTCATCTCAATCTGGGTTACGGTGCCGCTAGCTTGTATGACGTATAGCACGTCATGATCGTTAACCTGAGTAACACCCATGATAAAATCGTTTCCTGCTGAATCTATCTTACCAACAGAAACCCCTTTTCCTGTCCTGCCTTGAGGTTTGTATTCCTCAAACGATGTACGTTTTAGGAATCCTCCTTCAGTCACCACCACTAAGTCTCCCAAAGAGTTTTCTTCTGAAGGGGTCAGCAGTAGAGCATCGACAATCCAATCCTCGCTGCCTAGAGTCATACCTTTGACACCACGGGATTTACGTCCCATTGGGTTAATTTCTGTTTCCTGGTACCGTATGGCTTGTCCAAGACGTGTGACGAGGAATAATTCCCCTTGGCCATCGCCCAAGAACACCTTGACCACGGCATCCCCCTCTTTAAGCCCCATGGTTTCCGTAGAACGAGCGTTTATAAAATCACTGACTGCGCTCCGCATGACCTGCCCATCCTTCGTGACAAATACGAAGAATAACGTCTCTGGCACATCTTTGATAGGAAGGGTAGAGACAACTTTTTCGCCCATGGGCAACGGGAACAAATTAGTTAGGGGACCCCCCTTATCTTTATTCCTTGCCTCCGGAATAATCTTCGCCTTTATGCTGTAAAACTTTCCGGTATGAGTAAAGAAATAAAGCGTATCCTTGTCAGTACAAGTAATCCGCCCTGCTAAAGTATCTCCGTCCTTGAAAGCACAGACTAGGGCATTTGCTTTGTTTTTCTTGGTTTGAAGCGGAATCCTTTTAATAAACCCCTTCGTTGTGAGCATGACTTCGATGAGAGTTTCGGGCTCCTCAAAGGAACTCAGATCAAGCTGATCCCTCATTTCCTCAGGTAGAATGAGCGTACGTCGATCATCCCCGTACTTATCGGCAATGTCTTTGAGTTCTTTTTTGATAATATCGTATACCTTATTCACATCTGCCAAGATACTTTCTAACTCAGCAATAAGTTTTAAAACCTCGGCATGTTCCTTCAAGATCCCATCAAGTTCAAAGTTTGTTAAGTTTTGCAGTCTCATATCCAAGATTGCCTGTGCTTGAATCTCGGACAGTTCAAAACGAGTAATAAGTGCTGCCTTGGCTATAGAAGGGGTCTTACTGGCCCGAATAAGAGCAATCACTTCGTCAAGGTTATTGATAGCGATAACCAATCCTTCCAGAATGTGAGCTTTCAAGCGAGCCTTCTCTAAGTCGAATTCCGTGCGTTTCGTGACAACGATTCTGCGATGTTTAATGAAAGCCGCGTTGATCTCTTTAAGCCCCAAAACCTTAGGTGTGCCTTCTGCCGTGATGACTAAATTGATGATACCGAAGGTATCTTCCATCTGAGTATGTTTATAAAGAAGACGTAAGACGATCAGCGGATCGGCTTCTTTTCGGCATTCGACAACAAGCCGAATCCCCTCCCGATCGGATTCATCCCTGACCTCACTAATTCCTTCAATTTTGCCCAAACCTGCTAGTGTTTCAATCTTGGCAGCCAGCGTTGATTTATTCACTTGATAAGGAATCTCGGTGATCACGATCAAGCTTTTGCCATTGGTACCTTGTTCGATCATCGCCTTACCACGCATCGTCACTTTTCCGCGTCCGGTTCTATAGGCATTGACAATACCCTCCGTGCCGATGATCAGTCCCCCAGTTGGAAAGTCTGGCCCACTCACTTTTTCCATAAGCTCATCGACCGTAATTCGAGGATTATCTATTTGGAGGATCACACTGCTTACGACTTCCCGCAAATTATGGGGAGGTATATTAGACATCATCCCTACAGCAATTCCAGACCCTCCGTTAACTAAGAGGTTAGGAAAAGGGCTTGGGAGAACGACAGGTTCTTTCAACCGTTGATCATAGTTTGCTTTGAAAAGAACCGTATTCTTCTCTATATCTTGGGTCATCAGGTGGGATAGATGCGTCATTCTCATTTCCGTGTAGCGCATAGCGGCCGCATTATCGCCATCGATTGAACCGAAATTCCCCTGGCCATCCACCATAGGATATCTTGTTGCCCACGGTTGGGCCATACGAACCGCGGAATCATAGATCGACGAGTCCCCGTGGGGATGGTATTTCCCCATGCAGTCCCCTACCAGGCGAGCTGACTTGCTGTATTGTTTATCTGGGTGCATTCCGATTTCATCCATGGAAAAAAGAATTCTGCGATGAACTGGCTTAAGTCCGTCACGAACATCAGGAACAGCCCGCTGCAATATAACATGTTTGGAATAACCCAAGAACGCTTCTGGTAAGACGTCTTCAAGTGGACGCTGAATAATATTATCTTCCGTAATACTCACCTTGTATTATCTCCCCCTAAATCCTACATATCATCGTCCGTAAAGACAATATTCTCCATCAGAAAATCGCGCCGTGGTTCTACTTGCTCACTCATGAGGATTCTGAGCTTACGCTCTGCTTCTAAAGTATCATCGATCGTCACCTGAATCATGCGTCGATTGGTGGGATTCAGAGTAGTTTCCCAAAGCTGTTCTGGATTCATTTCACCAAGTCCTTTGTAGCGCGAAATCTTTGCCGTTTTCCCTAATTCTTTGAGTTCTTTCTTTAATTCGTGATCGTTGAAAGCATAGCGTATAATCTTGCCTCGTTCCTTCTCAACTTTATACAAAGGAGATTGCGCGATGTAGACCCTTCCGCTTAAAATCAGTGGTTTCATATATCTGTAGAAAAACGTCAACAGTAGACAGCGAATGTGCGCTCCGTCAATGTCAGCATCTGTCATAATACATACTCGAGCATAGTTACCCTTCTCTAAATCAAACTCTTTGCCAATCCCCGAGCCAACAGCTGTAATAATGCTCCTGATTTCCTCATTTCCTAAGACCTTGTCGATTTTGGCACGGTAAGTGTTAATGACCTTCCCCCGCAAAGGAAGAATGGCCTGAAATCGTCGATCTCTCCCCATTTTGGCCGAACCACCGGCACTGTCTCCTTCGACCAGGAAAAGTTCATTACGTGATTTGTCCTTCCCGCTACAGGCCGCAAGTTTACCGCTGAGTGCCTTGACCTCGGCATCTCGAGCTTTCTTTTTTATCTCCTTGGCTTTCTTCGCCGCGAGTCTTAGCAGACTGGTTGTTAACGTCCGATTGATGACATCTTTGGCTATGGAAGAATTTTGCTCAAAGAATTGACTGATCCCCTCATTAGTTAGCGACTGCACAATGCCCTCAACTTCCATATTGGAGAGTTTCGTTTTGGTCTGCCCTTCAAATTGAGGATCTTTAACCTTAAGTGATAGTACACACGTTAAGCCATCTTTGAGGTCGTCCCCGATAAGACTCTCATCTTTTTTGAAAAGATTATTTTTGCGACCATAATTATTAAAGACCTTCGTTAAAGCCGTTCGAAAGCCCGACTCATGAGTCCCTCCCTCATCCGTGGGAATATTGTTGACATAAGAGTGCATCGCTTCATCATCCCCGTCATTGTACTGAATGGCACACTCTACAATCACATCCTCCTTTTCCCCTTTAAAATAGATTGGCTTTTTATGAACGGGCAAAACACTCGATTCATTGATTAAGTGTTCCACAAAACCGATGATTCCATTTTTTGCGGAAAAGGTTTCTGACTTTGTTTCTCCTCGCAGGTCAGTAAGGATAATAGTTAGACCGTTATTGAGAAACGACAGCTCCATTAAACGACTTCTCAGGGAATCATATTTAAAAACAGTTGTTTCTTTAAAGATGAGTGGATCGGGTTTGAAAACCACGGTTGTTCCTGTGCCGGTTATTTTTTTCTTTATGATGTGCAGGTCCGATTTGAGCTGCCCCCCGTTAATATACTCAACACGATAAAGTTTTCCACCCCGTTTTATATCAGCCGTTAAAAAAATAGACAAGGCATTGACCACGCTTGCTCCAACGCCATGCAAACCTCCTGAGGTTTTATAGGTATCCCCACCGAATTTACCGCCTGCATGTAATGTCTCAAAAGCTAAACGCACAGCCGCTATTTTCTTGACAGAATGTATGTCTACCGGAATCCCACGCCCATTATCCTCGATTGTTATCGATCCATCTATATTAATTGTAACTGTGATTTTGTCACAAAACCCTGCCCCAGCCTCATCAATTGCATTATCGATGATTTCATAGGCAAGATGGTGAAGCCCTCTGCTTCCGGTGGAACCAATATACATGCCAGGACGTTTGCGGACCGCTTCCAATCCCTCTAAGACCTGGATAGATTCTGCATTGTATTGCGTTTCTGACAAAAACAGTTCACATCCTTAAACAATTCACTTTTTTCGGGTGGCTACCCACCGATAAGTACAATATCACCTGTTGAGTCACTTTGTCTAGGTTACTTACCTAAATTTATTAAACCTACAAGCATCTTGCCTGTGAGGTACATTTTCTGCAAACTCCCCATAATTTAGAATAGGAAGAGGGGATTACATGAATGAGCCGAACCCTTGTGCACCGATTTCTTGTGAATGTCATGGTTCTAAAGAACCTTTAACTTTAGGTATTACCATTTTTACTCCGGTCAGTTCAGTACCGGGAAGCTCTTCGTTTATATTCTTCCAACCACTGATAACGGGCAATGTATTTGCTTCCGTAGGTGTTCTCATCTCTGCCCAACTTTTCCTTTTTCTTGCTGGTCGCTTTTTGGGTCTTGAATCATTCCCTGTTCAGAAGGGTCCTGACATATCTCCTGAACAAACTGTGAAGATATCATTAAGTGATTTACAGAATTTTTTGGCCTCGGTGTCACGCGATACCCAGCCTTCAACCAGCACATCCGCTCCCTCAACCAACACGCTGGCGCCTTCAACCGATCAAGCTGTTCCTGGAATATTTCCCTCTGTAACACCGGAGATCCCCTTAGTAGTTGCTTTAACCGTTGGGGCCGATTATACGAATAAACCTTTTTGTCCGACTGTTTCTCTGTTTCTTCCTTTGGTTACATTTCCAGGCGCGCGCGGCGCCTTGCCCTTACTGATATTAGAACTATTAACAACTATTTTTGTCAGAGCGGTCGTACCGCCACAAACGACTGGTTCCAAACCCTTGACTGACCCAACTTCCAATAGCAAATCACAACCGCTCCAATTTTCACCGGAGGATCTTTTGAATCTATTGAACCGATTTAGCAAACACTTTGCTACTTGACGTTCGTTTCCATTGCTCCATTATACCAAACAGTCCAATAATACCAAACCAGCAAATAAAGAAAACTTGGCTGGCGCCAAGCTTCAGCGAAGGCGACTGCCTAGTTGCACTTATACCACCCGAATTATGCTACCCGAAACTTATACTTTCTGTATAGGTATAAAGAAAACTTGGCTGGCGCCCACGAAGACACTGTCTTCGCACGTATTAGCCTTCTTGCAGACACTGTCTTCGCACGTGTTATCCTACTTGTTAGCCGCAGGCGCTGGCCATGGACGGCCTGAGTGTCCCTGTAGCCAAGGATGGCGAGAAGGGACCGCAGGCGACCGCCTAGTTGCACTTATATCACCCGAATTATACCGCTCAAAACTTATACTTTCTGTTTAGGTATAAGGAAAAGGAAGCCCCCCACTTATTCAAACAAGGTGCTCACGTCAACACACGGGCACCTTGTTCTTTTGTCTACTGGCAATCCTTAATTAGGCTAATATCCCTATTGATCAGGCGCCTTTCACCGCTTGCCCCCAAGTGGAATGAGAGATCATTTAAACACTCATAACCTTAATAATGAAAATTAACTTTTCAACGGAATGTTTTTTCCAAGAAAATCGTATTGATTTATTGCGATATTCAAGTTATCCTTGTTATTAACGTTTCGTTTCGTTACTATTATTACTGCCACTCCTGAAAGGTTTTAGGAGTGTTTTCATTTTAAGAAGGGAGTATTAACATCATGCAACTCTTAAAAGATAAAATTCGTACCGATGCAAAAATAATCGAAAATCGAATCATCCAGGTTGATAACTTTTTAAATCACCAATTAGACATTACTTTATTTAATG
>DATMYU010000428.1:0-2962 GCA_035560775.1 Desulfosporosinus sp. | reverse complement strand
TGCAGGAACCGATTAATTTCATTCTAAGATCATTATCCTTATTTATTATTATTTGGTTAGCTATTAGACTTATCGGAAAAAGGAATATTACCAGAGTAAAACCCTTTAATTTCATGAGCTATATAGTTTTAGCCTTCGTAGCGACTTTAATGTCCTTAAACCTAATCAATCTCATTCCTGGGTTTATTGTCTTGCTAACATGGGTTGTCCTTCCGATGGCCCTAGATTTCTTGTCGATAAAGAGTGAAGCAATTCATCAGTTAATCAATGGAAAAGAAACCGTCTTAATTAAGCATGGCAAGATCATGGAAGAAAACCTTATGCAAGTCAGAATGACAGGTGAAGACCTTCTAGCAGAACTGCGATCCAAGAATATCTTCAATCTTACAGACATAGAGTTTGCAGTCATGGAGATAAACGGTGAGATTAATGCTTACTTAAAATCGGATAAGAAACCAGTGTCTGCACATGACTTAGGCAAGAAAGTAGCACCTCAGGCTGAACCTCAGACTGTTATCATGGATGGAAACATCCTCAATGAGCCTCTTTTCTCTTTAGGCCTTAATCAGGAATGGCTTAAAGTCGAACTTGAGAAAATGGGAGTTGCCCTTGAAAATGTGTTTCTCGCGCAGGTCGATTCATCCGGAGACTTATTCCTTGACCTCTTTGATGATGCCGTTGAACTTCCACAACCAAAGGTAAAGGAGTTACTTTATGCTAACCTTCAAAAAGCCCAAGCAGACCTTTCAACATTTTCTTTCCAAACTGAGGATAAAAATGCTAAGAGCATGTATCTAAGAAACTCTCAAAGGCTCCAGGAGCTTCTCGATAAATTAAGTCCTTACTTGCTAAATTAAGGAGAGATGTTACATGTCCGAGAAAAAGAAAAAAAAGCTTACCCCTACTCAGCTAGAATACCAAGAATTTGCCAAGGCCCGAGAACCAAAAAGACCGATTGTCTTAAATTGTCTTAAGGCCTTTTTTGTTGGAGGAATAATATGCGTAATAGGTCAGGGCATACAGATGTTATTTATTACTTACTTTCACCTATCCTCAGAAAGTGCTGGAAACCCTACTGTAGCAGTATTGGTAATACTGACTGTTTTACTAACTGGATTTGGTGTTTTTGATCATATAGCCCAATGGGCCGGAGCGGGCACCATAATTCCGGTGACTGGTTTTGCTAATACGATGGCATCCGCTGCGATTGACCACCGAAGTGAAGGTTATGTTCTTGGAGTGGGCGGTAATATGTTTAAAATCTCAGGCCCAGTTATTGTTTATGGGGTTTTCTCTGCTTTTGTGGTTTCAATAGTCGTAATTATTTTTAGAGCATTGGGTGTGATGTAAATGCTACATGGTCATCAAACTTGGGTTTTTGATTCAAATCCCACAATTATTTCATCTGCAGCAGTAGGAGGTCCCCACGAAGCACAAGGTCCTTTGGCGGAGGATTTTGATCTTCTGCATGAAGATTTCTGGCTAGGGCAAGATAGCTTTGAAAAAGCGGAAAAGAAACTTCAGGAACAAGCCTGTGAGACGGCTATAAAGAAAGCAAATATGAAAAAAGAAGATATTCAGTTCTTGTTGGCCGGGGATCTGATGAACCAAACGGTTCCCAGCAGTTTTGCTGCTCGTACACTGGGCGTTCCTTTCCTTGGTCTTTATGGAGCATGTTCTACTTCAATGGAGGGTTTAGCTTTGGCTTCCCTACTTGTCGATAGTCGATTCGCCAAAAACGTTCTCGTTTGTGTATCCAGTCATAATGCTGCTTCCGAAAAACAATATAGATACCCGACGGAATATGGTTCGCAAAAACCTCCTACTGCCCAATGGACGGTTACGGGGTCAGGCGCCGCCTTGGTAACGGATCACGGAGATGGTCCGAAAGTAACAACAGCCACTATTGGGCGTGTCATAGATATGGGCCTAACTGACCCCTTCAATATGGGTGCAGCTATGGCTCCAGCTGCGGTTGATACAATTGAGGCTCATTTTAGGGACTTAAAGAGAGACCCATCTTATTATGACGTTATTGCAACCGGTGACTTAGGAAGAGTAGGCCATAGAATCGCTGGTGACTTATTGAAGAAACATGGATTGGACATTCCCGAAGAAATCTTTAAAGACTGCGGAATTTTGATCTATAGGAAAGATCAGCCCGTAGTAATGGCAGGGGGAAGTGGATGTGCCTGCGCTGCAACGACAACATTTGGGCATTTTCTAAATCGAATGCGTAAAGGGGAAATTAAAAAGTTACTAGTCATCGCAACCGGTGCCCTATTATCACCAATGTCTTATCAGCAGAAAGAAAGTATTCCTTCTGTTGCCCATGCGGTAAGTATTGAATTATAAGGAGCTGTCACCATGGAAAAATTTCTTTGGGCATTTTTAATTGGAGGAGCTATTTGCGTCATTGGACAATTGTTATTAGATGGGCTTAAACTGACTCCTGCTCATACTACAGTCGCTTTAGTAATAACTGGAGCAATCTTAGGAGGATTGGGTCTTTATGATCCACTTGTTAAATTTGCCGGTGCAGGAGCGACCGTACCTATCAGTAGTTTCGGGAACTCCTTGGTAAAGGGTGCTCTAAAGGAATTTGATTCTACCGGTCCTATTGGAGTTCTGACAGGTATCTTTAGCATTACCAGCGCAGGTATATCAGCAGCCATAATTTTTGCCTTCATGGGAGCACTCATCTTTAGACCGAAGGGTTAATAAGGGATACTCTAAAAAGGAGGTGATCATAAACGATGACTGTTGGAACACAGATGCAACAAGCAATAGCAACGGTTCAAAACGCGGCAGCAACCATGAAGACGTTTGCCCTAGAAACTCAGGATCAACAGGCTAAAAAGAGCTTTGAACAACTTGCTCAAACCTTTGATTCTGCTCTGAATCAATTAAAAGGAAGAGAGCAATATATCGAACAGCAGGAACCCCAGTATAAGAAATAGAC
>DATMYU010000427.1:0-3002 GCA_035560775.1 Desulfosporosinus sp. | reverse complement strand
GCATTTTAATGAGTGAAAAAGAGGCTTGGATTCCCTTTTCTGTCCATCAACATAGAGGTTTTGAAGATCTTGAAGCGGAAATTAGAAGAAGAGTGTATCTTGGGGAGACCGTTGATGTATTTGACCCACTCATCTCTAATGCACGGCAGATCTCTTTATTGGAGCGTTGCCATACTGCCTTGTCGCAAGCGTTGGAGAGTTTACGAATTGGAATGCCTTGGGATATAATTTCAATAGATATTCGTCAAGCTGTGCAAAATGTTTCGGAAATAACTGGGCATAATGTTCAAGAATCTCTTCTAGAAGAGATTTTCTCTCGATTTTGTATCGGAAAGTAGGATGAGTTTTGGAATACTTTGCAGGAAAATACGATGTTATTGTGGTCGGAGCAGGGCATGCGGGTTGTGAGGCTAGCCTCGCTGCGGCACGACTAGGGTGCAAGACCCTCTTGCTAACTATAAACCTTGATACGATTGCACATATGCCTTGTAATCCTTCACTTGGAGGTCCAGCCAAGGGGCATTTGGTACGAGAAATTGATGCTTTAGGTGGACAAATGGGAATTGTTGCAGACGAGACATCCTTACAGGTTAAGATGCTTAATACTGGTAAAGGTCCAGCAGTTCAAGCATTACGGATTCAATCTGATAAACAGGCATACCATAGTCGGATGCGGGACATTTTATTAGAACAGCCGAATCTGACGATCAGCCAAGGGTTGGTAGAACGTCTCGTCGTGGATAAGAACCAGATGACGGGCGTGGTGACACGAACAGGTGCACGTTTTGAGTCTGAGAACGTAGTTTTGACTAGTGGCACATATTTGCGTGGAAGAATTATAATAGGATCGGCTATGTACCAAGGTGGTCCAAATGGGCAGATGCCAGCAATGTCTCTATCAGATTCTTTAAAAGACTTCGGGATTGAATTGGGACGATTCAAAACGGGTACACCGCCAAGAATCCAGCGTCAGTCTGTAGATTATGCTAAGTTTCGTATTCAGCCAGGAGATGATACCCCTTGGCGCTTTTCTTTTCTGCCCACTGAGAGTGAGTTCTGGCACAAGGATCTTTCCAAACAAGTACCGTGTTGGTTAGGATATACAGCAACTCAAACGCATGATATTATTCGGGAAAATCTATATCGCGCGCCCATGTACTCTGGTGAAATTGAGGGGATTGGTCCTCGTTATTGTCCTTCGATCGAGGATAAAGTGGTACGTTTTGCGGGGCGAGAAGCGCATCAAATTTTTTTAGAGCCTGAAGGTTGGCATAGTGACGAACTTTATGTGGCCGGTCTGTCGACCAGTATGCCAGAGGAGGTTCAAGTTCAAATTTTACAGAGTATCCCAGGACTTGAACATGTTCAGATGTTGCGCCCGGGGTATGCAATCGAGTATGATTATGTCTTACCTCATCAACTTTCCCTTGGTTTAGAGGTGCGATTGTTGCCTGGGTTATTCACAGCAGGCCAATTAAATGGAACATCCGGTTATGAAGAAGCTGCAGCACAGGGACTCTTGGCTGGAATTAACGCAGCACTACGGGCTTTGGGAAAAGATCCTTTTATACTTCTTCGTTCGGATGGTTACCTGGGTGTCTTAGTGGATGACTTAGTCACAAAAGGAGTTAAGGAACCATACCGCCTTTTAACATCTCGAGCAGAGTACCGTCTAATTCTTCGTCAAGACAATGCTGATTTACGATTGACAGAAAAAGGACGAGCTGTGGGGTTGGTCAGCGATGAGCGCTGGCAGCGTTTCCAAATAAAAAAAAATAATTTTAAGCATATTCAAGAGCTTTGGAAATCTACGGTTTTTTCTCCTTTGAGAGAAGATCTGCACCTTGTAATGGCTGACGCAAAATCTACTCCGACCCGTGGAGGAATTAGGGCCGAGGATTTGATTCGTAGACCGGAAATTTCTCTTTCCCATTTAGTTAAACTTCTTCCTGAATTAGAAGCTTTTGATCAGGAAGTGTTAGAAGAAGCTGAAATTGAAACAAAATATGCCGGCTACATTGAAAAGCAATGGGCTGATATTGAAAAATTCTCTAAATTAGAAACCCGTCGTCTCGCAAACACACTAAATTATAAAGAAATTCGTGGCCTATCCACGGAAGGAAGACAACGTCTAATGGAGGTACAACCACAAAATTTAGGGCAGGCTTCAAGAATAACAGGGGTTAGTCCGGCCGACATTTCTGTATTGCTCGTTTCTTTAGAACAACTGCGAAGAGGGAGAAAATAAAATGTTCCTTGATTACGCGCCTTTTATTCAAGAATTAACCTGTAAGCATGTAAAGGAAAAATTATCTGATTTACAAGTTAATCAACTTTGTCACTTTGGTGACCTATTACTAGATTGGAACCAGCGTATAAATTTAACTAGAATTACGGATCCCCATGAAGTTATCCTAAAACACTTTATTGATTCAATGGTCCTCTCAAAATTTGTTTCCGGTGGGTCTTTTGTGGATTTAGGAACAGGAGCGGGATTCCCGGGTGTTCCGTTAAAAATACTGCGTCCAGAGCTAGATGTTGTCTTAATGGATTCTTTAAAGAAACGACTGGATTTCCTCGATGTTGTCATTAAGACATTAAATCTTAGAGGAGTTAAAACTGTCCATGCTCGGGCGGAGGATTTCGGAAGAGATCTGCACTACAGAGGGTATTTTGATACAGTAACTGCACGGGCCATGGCTCGTCTTCCGGTCCTGTTGGAGTATACACTGCCGGTTCTCAAGCTTAAAGGGCTTTTCCTGGCCTTAAAAGGATCACAGGTTGATGATGAATTGGTAGAATCTGAAAAAGCGTTGAAATTATTAGGAGGTAAAGTTGAAGGTATCGAACATTTTAATCTTGGTGATGGTGCCGAACATCGGGCGGTCGTTTTGATAAGAAAGGTCATGGAAACGCCTTCACGATATCCTCGTCAAGCGGGGACTCCTTCAAAGGATCCAATTGGGTAGAATAAATAGTTACTATTTTCAATGTCTAAGTTC
>DATMYU010000426.1:0-3536 GCA_035560775.1 Desulfosporosinus sp. | reverse complement strand
TCTTTATACTGTATACTTAGTGAATCGAAAAAATGGAGAAGGGCTTCCCTTTTCAGCGAAGCCCCAAAGATTCCCAAAGCATTATGATAGCTTTTCCTTGAGCAACTGATTCACAAGCCCCGGATTGGCCTGGCCCTTGGTCGCTTTCATGATTTGCCCGACGAGAAAACCAATCGCCCGATCTTTTCCTGCTCGGTAGTCTTCCACTGATTGGGGATTGGCTGCAATCACGTCGTCAATAATTCCAAGCAGTGCTCCTTCGTCGCTGATCTGCGCGAGTCCTTTTTCCTTGACTATAACACTAGCATCTTTTCCCGTACTATACATTTCTTCAAGCACACTCTTGGCAATCTTGCCGCTGATGGTTCCTTTGTCCAGGAGTGCCAGGAGTTCCGCTAATTGCTTAGCCGAAATCGGAGAATCGGCCACACTACACTGATGGGTGTTGAGCAGACGAGTAACATCTCCCATAACCCAGTTCGCTAAGGTCTTGGCATCTCCATAGACTGATAAAGCCTGGTCAAAGAAGTCTGCCATGGCTTTAGCTTGAGTAATGAGGGCAGCATCATAGGCTGACAGGCCCAGAGCTTGCAACCGAGCACGACGTGCCACTGGTAGCTCGGGAAGGGTTTGACGGATTTTCTCCACCCATTCCCTATCTATAACTAAAGGGGCCAGATCTGGTTCAGGAAAATAGCGATAATCATGCGCTTCTTCTTTGGAACGAAGCGTTAAGGTAATCCCCCGACCCTCATCCCAAGTACGTGTCTCCTGCACCACTCTTTCGCCCGCATCTAAGACACGCGCTTGACGAGCTACTTCATACTCCATACACCGCCGCACAGAACTGAAGGAATTTAAGTTTTTCGTTTCCGTGCGAGTTCCCAAGGTCGTTTCTCCGCGGAGCCGAAGTGAAACATTGACATCAAAACGTACTGAGCCTTGCTCTAATCGGCAGTCTGATACTTCTGCATAATCGAGAATTTGAACCAATTGTTCAAGATAGGCAATGACTTCCGGAATGGAGCTTAGGTCGGGCTCGGAAACGATTTCCAAAAGAGGCACCCCAGCTCGGTTATAGTCTACAGAAGACTCATTGGAGGTTGAGATAGTTTCCCCGCTATGCACGAGCTTCCCTGCATCTTCCTCCATGTGAGCCCGTGTGATCCCGATCCACTTCTTCTCTCCGTCGACCTCTATCTCCAATCCCCCCTTGCCGCAAATCGGCAAATCAAATTGAGAGGTCTGATAATTCTTCGACAGATCTGGGTAGAAGTAGTTTTTACGGTCAAACTTTGAAAACTCTGCGATTTCACAATCCAACGCTAAGCCAGCCATGATCGCATAATTCACCACTTCACGGTTAAGAACGGGGAGCGCTCCCGGCATACCAAGGCAGATTGGGCAAACGTGGGTGTTTTGTTCTCCTCCGAACTCCGTTGTACATCCACAGAAGATCTTTGTCTTGGTTTGGAGCTCAGCATGAACCTCCAGCCCACAAACCATTTCGTATTTATCAGCGACTACCACCCGAGAAGCACCTCCTCAGATAAACTTGGTTTTAACGTGTGATAATTCGTGTTTTGTTCAAATGTATAAGCTACTCGATACAACGTTCCTTCAGCAAACGCTTTACCCATGAGCTGCATG
The DNA here is from genome assembly GCA_035560775.1 of Desulfosporosinus sp. GTDB lineage: Bacteria > Bacillota > Desulfitobacteriia > Desulfitobacteriales > Desulfitobacteriaceae > Desulfosporosinus. The sequence continues at coordinate 1,886 of DATMYU010000426.1, read as the reverse complement.
CCGATGGGCATTCCTCCGACAAATCCTGCCGGAATAGAAATTGCCGGGATACCGGCCAAGTTAATCGGAACAGTCGTAATGTCGGATAAATACATCGCTAAAGGATTGGCTGATTTTTCTCCAAACTTAAACGCCGCAGTCGGAGCCGTTGGGGAGAGCAAGACGTCAAAGCGCTCAAAGGCTTTATCAAAATCCTGTTTAATCAGAGTTCTGACCTTTTGGGCTTTCAGATAATAGGCATCATAATACCCTGAACTTAAGGCATAGGTTCCGAGCATAATTCTTCGTTTCACTTCTTGCCCAAATCCTTCTGCCCGGGTCTTCTTAAACATACCCAAGACATCCTCCGCCTCTGCCCGATACCCGTAGCGCACACCATCATAACGAGCCAAATTCGAACTTGCTTCGGCAGTAGCAATTAAGTAATAAGCAGGTATGGCGTACTCTGTATGGGGCAGAGAACATTCAGCCACTTCTGCGCCTAAATCAATCAGAGTTTGAATTCCTGCTTGAATTCCCTTCGCGACATCTGGGTCAATCCCTTCGCCATAATATTCCCGGGGAATCCCGATTTTCAAGCCTTTAATATTATTGACTAGAAATTTGGTATAATCCGGTTTTTCATATGGAACCGACGTTGAGTCCATGGGATCATATCCGGCGATAGCATTCATCACCAAGGTATTATCTCGCACGGTTTTGGTTAGCGGACCGATCTGATCAAGTGAGGAAGCGAAGGCAATAAGACCGAACCGAGAGACTGCGCCGTAAGTTGGCTTCATGCCAACCACCCCGCAGAATGCCGCCGGCTGACGAATGGATCCCCCCGTATCCGAGCCTAGAGCAAAGGCAGTTTCATCCGCTGCTACGGCTACCGCAGAACCTCCTGAAGACCCACCGGGAACACACTCCAGATCCCAAGGATTCCGCGTTTTCGTAAAATAAGAATTTTCTGTGGACGAGCCCATGGCAAACTCGTCCATATTTAGCTTACCGAGCAGAATCGTGCCTGCAGCCCGCAGACGGTCTGTCACCGTGGCATTATAGGGAGGAATGAAATTTTCCAACATCTTTGAAGCGCAGCTTGTGCGAACCCCTTCCGTGCACATGTTATCCTTCAAGGCCATTGGAATTCCTTCTAAAGATCCTAAGACCTCTCCCTGGGCGATCTTTCGGTCAGCCTCAGTAGCTTGGGCTAAAGCCTGATCTTCCAGGACCGTTAAATATGCTTTCAACTTTGGATCCACTGTCTGAATCCGCTCTATGTATGCTTTAGTCAACTCTGTAGAGCTTAAGTCTTTATGAACGAGAAGCTCCTGCAGTTCGCTGACTGATTTTTCCGCAACCTCCATTATTAACAAAGGCCTCCTTTCTAAGTCAAACTTATTCTCGGTACCCTAAAGAAACCATCTTCACCATCCGGAGCATTCTTTAACGCCTTTTCATGATTAATGGATGGTCTCACTTGATCCTCGCGCATAACATTGTAGAGCGGAACAGCATGAGCCGTAGGCATCACCTTGTCCGTGTCTAAGCGCTCCAACATGACTGCATAGTCTAAAATAGAGTTGAGTTGTTCGGTATACTCTAGAGTTTCCTGCTCGGTCAACTCCAGACGCGCCAGTGCTGCCACGTATTCAACGTCTTCACGTGAAATTGCCACCTTATTCACCTTCCCTTTGGAAAATTTGTTACTTTACCCTCTATCATAGCAAATTTGGGAGAACGGGGCAATAAAAACGAAACAAACACTACACCAGAGAGTTGATTTCTGCATCCGCAAGTCTCCTTCTACTATGTTGTTATAAGTAGGCACTCCTCTGACCGTTAGGTTTTAGATTTATCTTCTTCCAACGACCACTAAGAACATTCTTTGACGCTTGCGC
>DATMYU010000425.1:0-2007 GCA_035560775.1 Desulfosporosinus sp. | reverse complement strand
GTATAAATTTGTTACCGTTCCGTGACCTTTGTGTGACGAATATGTGAAGTCTAATAATGGGTAATAAGAGAGGCGAAAAAGAATCTATCCAATGGTGTTAGTGGGGCCGAAACTAGGGGTTTTACGGCAACAAGTGGTAATTTAAAAGAGAAGGACGCTGATTATTCAGCGTCCTTCTTAAAAGTTGGGCCTTCTTCATTCCAAAACCCACCACCTGGACTGAGTGCCTCGTTGCTAAGTATTTCCATTTCTCCTTCACGTAGTGCAGTGTCAAAGAATTGTTCGATTGTAATACCTAGTTTATTACATACATGGTTAAGACGTTGACGTTTTTCATCCGAGACTGGAATCATAAGATATTGCAAATTAATCACCTCAAATAGTATGATTCTACGAGGAAAAGGAATTTCCTGCAATATATTTGTAGAAAATTTTGGATAGGGGCATAGGTCAAGCGTAACCGAGTTCAGTAAACTAGTCAACCCGCTTTGAATATTGTGAAATAAGGGGGATGAATAAGGATGGCTAGCATTCTTGGCAAAGAGACGTTAACGGTTGAACAATGTAAACAGTACTTGCTGAAGAACAATCCCAAGGCTCCAGAGTTGATTGCCTTATATAAGAAGTTTGGTAATATTTTAGGCATAAAGTGGGGTTATGCAGTAGCACAGATGATGCAAGAGACCAATTACCTTAAATTCGGTGGAAATGTAAAGCCCCAGCAAAATAATTTTGCAGGAATTGGTGCTGTGGGTGGTGGCTCGGTTGGTGCAAGTTTTTCATCTATCGATGATGGAGTTCTAGCCCATTTAGAACATTTGTTCGCTTATGCTTCCACCGCGTCATTACCTGAGGGGTTAGCCAAGATCGATCCTAGATTTGATTTAGTTAAACGAGGAAGTTGTCCGAATGTAGAAGACTTAAACGATCACTGGGCAGTACCGGGAGTAGGCTACGGTGAATCCATTATAAGTATTTACAATCGAATATCTGCTGAGGTAATTGTAGAGGGAGAGGGACTAGAAATAGCAGTTTTGTTATATACCAAAGAAGATTATTGGTCAGGGACTGATGTAGCAGTAAAAAATGGAAACTGCGCTATGTTTGTGCGACCAGACGATCATTCAGTACCAAAGAATGCCATGAGTGTCAAAAAATTGATTGTTATCGGCGGTGCAACAACAAATCATGCGAACGAAGTGTTGTTATCAGGAAAAACCAAATATGATACAGCAGCAGCTGTTGCGCAATATCTCGATTGAAAATAACAACTCCCCCTCCTCGTGAGGGGATTTTTTGATCTGGTCAGAAAGTATAACTTATCAGTGTAATTAGGGTCGATTTTGATCACTTCGGTACATTCATGGGTAGTATAATTGTTCAATTAACTAATTAAGACCAATGGAGGGATAGTGTACGGCAAATGTAAAAATCCGGTAACCTCGTCCAGCCACTCTGAATACGATAGACGAGGAGGGGGTTGCATGAAAGTGGATCCTAATTTCCGCCATGCACTTGTGTTTGTTCACGCGAAAGGAATCTGTGATTTCTTTGGAGTTCAATATACGGAAGGAGTAAATGATGTGTTAGAAGTAGCAGTTCTATTATTCACTAAAGAGGATTATTGGGCTGGGACGGATGTGGCAACTAAGAATGGCGATTGCGCTATATTTATCCGGCCAGCCGATCTTTCAGTACCGAAGGATGCTATGAACGCCAATAAACTAATCGTTATTGGCGGATCAACGACAAATCATCCTAACGAAGTTTTACTTTCGGGGAACAACAAATACGACACTGCCGCAGCGGTTGCGAAATATCTAGGTTAAAGAAAAAGCAGGTAAATTGCCTGCTTTTTCATTTGTCGCGTTATAATTGCAAAAAGGAGGCGGATTACTTTAATGCTCAAAGGAAATGAGGTAGAATTGATTTGATTTACAAAGGAGGTAAAGGCATTCCGATGGATGCCGTAAAGAAAAGTGTTCATATTTTGAAGAATAGTGAAAG
>DATMYU010000424.1:0-15059 GCA_035560775.1 Desulfosporosinus sp. | reverse complement strand
GCTAAAATATCTTACATAAACCAAAGTTAAACCTTGGGAACGTTTGGTTTGCCATCAAACCATATGATTTCTAACACAAAGAGACCCCTTCATTTTGAATTGAGAGGGTCTCTTTGCATGATTACCAGGCGATGTGTAATTTACAGATGTTAGTTTAAACGGGGCAACAGGAGTTAGCGAGTTCCTTTAAACGCTCAAATTTTTCATCATCTAATTTTATACCAACTAAAGAATATTCTTTACCCAAGTATTCGTATTTCTGTTGACCTAAACGATGATAGGGCAAAAGTTCGTATTTAACATTGGGTCTATCTTTTATAAGGTCGATAATTGATTTTATATCCTCTTCTGAATCATTAAATCCTGGAATCACGGGCGTTCGAACAAGTATCGGTAAGTTAGGAAATTCCTCACATAGTTTTCCGAAATTATTCAAAATGATTTCATTAGAAACATTCGTGAATTTCCGGTGTTTCTCCGAATCGATACACTTGATATCGAAAATGAGTGAATTAAGGTGTGGACACACCATTTCAAAACTAGACCAATCTGCGTAACCACAAGTTTCCACCGAAGTGTTTATTCTTCTGCGCTTAGCTTCTTTAAGAATTTCGGTGATAAATTCGGCTTGCATTAAAGGCTCCCCACCACTAAGGGTTAACCCTCCGCCTGACCGAGCATAAAATACACTATCTTTCTCAACCGCTTTGATGACGTCCTCAACACTTGTTTGTTTTCCAAAAACTTCTAATGCTTTTGCAGGGCATACCTCGGTGCAGAGCAAACACGTCTTACAAAGTTGTCGGTCAATTGAGATTGTACCCTTTTCATCTTGATCTTGATTAATTGCTCCATAAACACATACTTCTGCACATTTTGGACATTTATTACTTCCAATACACTTGGTCGGATTATAGCCTAATTCAGGCTGGGTCAGCTGAGACTCAGGGTTACTACACCACCTACACCTTAAAGGACATCCCTTTAAGAAAACGATGGTTCTGATCCCTGGGCCATCATGGACTGAATAATGTTGGATATTAAACACATACCCATATTTCTTTTTATCCATAATAGTTTCACTCATAAAGTTGCCTCCTAATGACGATGAATGTGAGTCCTGCTTATGAAAGCAGGACTCACAAAGATTCAATTAGACCGCAGTGTGCTCTGTTCGAGCGATGATATCATCTTGCAATTCAGAGGACAGCTCTACAAAGTATGCACTATATCCTGCAACCCGTACAATCAAACCGCGGTATTTCGCAGGATCCTTTTTGGCGGCAAGCAACGTTTCTTTGTTGACAATGTTGAATTGTATATGCCACAATTTTAGATCGCACCAAGTCCGGATAAAGGAAACTAATTTTGAAGTTCCGTCTTCACCCTCTACACAAGATGGACTCAATTTGATGTTCAATAGTCTAGCTGCACGATCTCTGAAGTTATAGTTCTTCGAGTTAAAGTTCGACATGAGAACTGCTGTAGGACCATTGACGTCAGCACCATGGGATGCTGAAGATCCATCAGAAAGGGGAGACCATGCTTTTCTACCATTGGGTGTAGCACTGACAACTTTACCGAAGGGAACGTGCGAGGTGAACGGTACAAGTCTTAGATCCAGATGCACACCCAGCTCTTTTGAGTATTGTTTTGTGAATTTAAGGGCTTCTCGATCAACATCTTTAGCGATCGTATCAGAATAAGAATCGTTGTTACCATACTTAGGTGCATTCATGAGCATCTCGCGAATCGCTTCGTACCCTTCAAAGTTACTCTTCATAGCTACAATGAGTTCGGGCATGGTTAGTTTTTTCTCTTCAAAGACCAGTTTCTTGATAGCAACTAATGAGTCAACGACGGTACCATATCCCATCAATTCGAAGTAACCTAAATCAATACCGCCCTCAATTTTCGGACTATGCAGATCCTTACAGGTCTCCATACAGAGATCATGCATTGAGGAACCGAGCGGGGTAGCAAAATGATTTGGACGCATCTTGATAATAATGTGTTGTTGGATGAAAGCATGTTTCAGGAAATTCGTTTGTTGGGCTAGATATGCCTTCCAGAACTCATCCCAAGTTTTGAAGTTCGTTGGATCCCCTGTTTGAAGCCCAATCACTTCATCCCCGAATTTGAGCATTTTACCATTGTAAAGAGCTAGCTCTACAGCTGCCGCAAAGTTCACATACGGGTTACCACTGGTATAGGTATCACGATTCGGCATTCTACATTCTGCACAACCAGATACCGCGTAGTCATAAGCTTCTTCAAAGCTGGCACCTTTAGAAAGTAAGAGCGGAACAACTTCTTCATCATTGATAAGCTTAGGGAAACCTGTACCTTCCTTAATAGTTTCCGCCACTTCATAGAGATAGCGTTCTGGAGCACGAGTATGAACTCGAGCAGCGAGGTCAGGGTAATTCAGAGGGAATTCTTGCTTGGACTTTAAGAAGAGATAGGTCAGTTCATTAGTAGCATCTAAACCATCTGGAGTTTGTCCACCAACCGTGACTGCTTCCCAGTGTGCATACCCTTCATTGAACGCGCCACCGGTCGGAGAAAGATAGAGATCAATGAACTGAGCCATAGCGACCCACATGCATTCAAGTAATTCTGTCGCTTGCCCTTCAGTGATGCGACCTTCTTCGAGATCCTTCTTATAATAAGGATAGAAATATTGGTCCATCCGACCGTTGGAAATAATCGTACCCGTCTTTTGCTCGATTCTGGAGAACATTTGGGTAAACCACTGAGATTGAACCGCTTCACGGAAATCACGAGCTGGGTTTTCCGGTACCCATGTACAACGCTCTGCAATATCCTGTAACTCCTTTTTCCTTAGAGCGTCTGTTTCCTTGTCAGCCATCTCAGCCGCTAATTTTGAGTGTCGCTTAGCCCATAGAACGATAGCATCACAGGTGATAATGATAGCTTCTAAGAAAGGCTTTTTCTCCATGTTATCCACTGGACTCATCGGATCAAGGGCTTCAAGCTTTTGTTGAGCCTCTTCTTTGATTCCTTTAAAACCTCTTTTTAGTACTTTTTCATAATCATGAACCCACTGAATTGAGGAACGGAAGGTTGCCGTTTCATTCACGAGGAATCTTGAATTCAAGGGGTTTTTCGGGTCATACGTCAATTTGAAGGTATCTTCTGGAAGAGCTTTTGCTAAATTTTCGTGAAACGTTTTACCCTTCCAATACGGAGCAATTTCATTGATGATGACCTGAGCATCTTCTGGCGTGACATCAAAAGGTGACTCAACTCTGTTTGGCAGTTCTTTAATGGCGATATCCAGAAAATCCCCATCCAATTCAGGAAAGAGAATCCCATAGCGACCTTGATAGCCCGCTCTACCGACTAGAAGCTGATGATCATCAATGTAAATGGTAATGTTCTCTGCAGTGTATTTTAAGGCTTTGGCCCATCTTAATACAAGGGGTTGGCCCTCCGTTTCGATGAAGGATTGAGTGAAATATTTAGCTCTTTCCACGTCAATTTTAGGACGAAGGTCTTGGAAACTCGTTAGTATTTTAAAGACTCTTTCGCGGCCTTCGAAATTCTTCTTACCTAATTGTTCCTCTTGAATTCTTTGCTCATGAGGGGATAAACAGCATGTAGTCATTTATTTCTCCTTTCAAAATACCCGAAATTAGATCGTTACTATTATATTGCTTGCCTACGTAGATCACGGGGAACTTCAAGGCAAGCAAAAACTATCGAGGAATAATTTACTTAGCGATCAGTTCCAAACTGGCTTTCAACGCATTCTTTTTTCGATTTGCACCAATCCACCATGCGGAGACTGCGCTGACTAACCCGGCAAAAAGAACGTAGGAACAAAGGTAAACTGGACCTCCGCCACCATATGCTAGTAGTCCAGTAGCAATAATTGGTGTAATACCACTGGCGAAGATTCCCGAGAATTGATAGACGAATGAGACTCCTGTGTAACGTACCTCAGGCTCAAATAGTTCAGAGAAGAGTGCAGCCTCTGGGCCATACACAGCTGCGTAGACAATTCCAAAAGGAATGATGATGGACAGCCAGATGATTGTATTACTCCCACCGTTATGCCCCATGAGCCAGAACGCTGGAAAAGCCACTAACCCACAAATCACGCTGGCAATCGCATAAATCTTAGTTCTGCCCATGAGATCCGAAAGGTGGCCGAAAAACGGAATGAAGAAGCACATCACGATAGCTGCCATGGTAACGCCCAACAAAGCATCCGTACGACTGATCTTGATCGTTTGCGTGAGATAAGTGATCGAGAAAACACCAAAGACGTTGAAGACTACTCCATCAATGTACCTAGCTCCCATACCTGCAAGAATGTTGCCAGTGTGATTTTTCCACATTGCTAAAAATGGAATTTTAGCCTCACTCTTTTTTGCTTTGACTTGTTGGAATTCTGGAGTTTCAACAACGTGTGTCCGGATCCAAGATCCTACACCGACTAACACAATGCTAATACCAAAAGCGACCCGCCATCCCCAAGCCATGAATTGGGCATCGGTCAAGAAATAGGATAATAATCCGACAACGCCGGAAGCTAAACATAGTCCAATGGAAAGCCCAATCTGGGGCAAGCTAGCATAGAAACCCCGTTTAGATTCTGGTGAGTATTCATAAACCATTAGCACTGAACCGCCCCATTCTCCACCCAAGCCAAGTCCTTGGACAATCCGGAGAGTCAACAGAGCAATCGGAGCCCAGATACCTATCTGTTCATAAGTAGGAATTATAGCGACCAGCACCGTGGAAATACCCATAATCATCATCGTCATGATCAGCATCGTTTTACGACCAATCTTATCCCCAAAGTGTCCGAAAATAATACCACCGATTGGACGGGCTATAAAGCCAATGGCAAAGGTTACATACGCAAGCATCGTGGAAATCGTAGGGTCCCCCGTAGGAAAATATAGCTTGTTAAATACAATCCCAGCGACAACACCATACAAGAAAAAATCATACCATTCAATCGTCGCCCCAATGATACTTGAGGTCGCAACTCGTCTGATTGCAGCCTTATCGTAACTCATTATTCTACCTCCATCTATCAATTTTTGCTTTTGCTTGAACTTGTGATTACTAGTTCATTGACAGGCCTACTATGGCAATACGGCCTTTGCCTTCACCCCCCTTTAGTGTTCCTTATGAAGTTGCATCTACTCCAAGTGCCCACTCTTGTGATAAAAAAGGTTGATCACGTGTCTGTATATTTGCTATTGCAAAAGACGTGCCAAGCTCCAAATAGCTTAAACGTTAGAAAATAGCGCAATATTTAATCAGCTTTTGTGCAATTCTGCAACAACATTAACAAATCTGATGATAACTATTCCTTTTTCCTATCAAAACAGGTGTTGCTATAACGCAACACCTGTTACCATTTTGCAACAATTCATGGTATAAGCGAGTATTTTTTGGCCTTTCTAAATATTGTTGTCCGATCTACTTTAAATAATTTTGCCACATTCGCCAGTGATCCGTGAACTTCAAGCGCGTTTTTAAGGAGGATTGTTTCGTAATCACACATCAACTCATCTAATGATTTATTTTCATCACTCAGATTCAATCTATCCTTATCAATGGCATCGCAGAGCATATAATTGGGCAAATCTGAAACATCGAGAATTTCTTTATCACGAGTAATAATGAGACTTTGAATAAAATTATCCATCTCCCTTACGTTACCCGGCCACTGATAATTTTGAAAAGCCCTGCCAAGTTCATTTGAAAAAGTAACATCTTTTCTGTATTTCGTATTATATTTTTCAAGAAAGAAACAAGCCAACGGAAGAATATCCCCTCGCCTTTCCCTTAAAGGGGGTATCTGAAAAACAGCAACCCGTAACCTGTAGTATAAATCACTTCTGAAACGGCCATTTTTGACCTCTTCTTCTAATGCCCTATTGGTAGCAGCAATAAACCGAACATTAAATTTTCTAACCTTTGTCGACCCCACGCGGATTAGTTCCTGATCTTCTAAGGCACGAAGTAATTTAGACTGCATAAGAAGGGGAAGCTCCCCAATCTCATCTAAGAACAAGGTTCCTTTATTAGCCATTTCAAATAGCCCCGGTTTACCTTTTGTATTAGCTCCCGAAAACGCGCCCGACTCATATCCAAACAGTTCAGATTCTATAAGACTTTCCGGAATCGTAGAACAGTCGACTTTAAAGAAGGGTTCATTATGTCTTAAGCTTCGTTCGTGAATGAGTCTGGAAAAAACGTCCTTACCCACACCCGTTTCACCGAGCAGCAATACCGTTGCATCCGTTTTAGCCACCTTTTCTAATAAAATTACCAAATTTGCTATTTCCTTACTTTCAAAGACGAAAGTGCAAATTTGCGAATTCTTTTTGTTATGATTTAGAACTTCATGAAATTTATCGATCACTTCTTGCTGACTAGCGATTTGATCCCGCAGTTGACTAAGCAAAGTAATATCTCTGACAAATGTAATTACTAAAGCAACCTTACCAGATTCATCAAATACGGGGCAACCACTTAAGATCACTTGTTTTCCTTCTTTTGTCACTTGAACTGAACTTTTTTTCTGACCCGTAGTGACGATTTCCGGATTTAAGACCACATCAAAGTTCCCCTGGTTTCGCAAATCCGTGACTAACTTACCAATGATTTCTTCTCTTTTTAACCCCGTTAGTTGTTCGTACATGCGATTGACTACTAGAGTCTTTCCCTCAGCATCAGTAACATAGATTCCATCACTCAGTACATCTAAAATTCCCTCATGAAGTTTCTCCATACCAGCCCTTTTCGAAAACTTTTCCACTGCGTGGCCTCCATTCATGCATGTTGCGCAGTTACAACACCGTGTAATAATGCAACAACGTTAAATATAATAATACGTTCCACAAGTTACGGTTCGTTTAGGCTTAGAAGATTGCTTTAATACAGTTGCAATTTTACAACAACTTTACCATAGTTCGATAAGAAATATCAATGTTAGCCACGGTTTTAGCTATTGGTACAAATCTTGCAATGAATATGGAGTAAGTTTATTAAGTTCGACAAAAAGGAGAATTTTCATGAACAGCATTGATTTTAGATTCAGACCAAACACTGAAGACACATTATCAGGAATCGCCAACAGCAAAATGTTTAAGGGGCTCTGTTCCTCAATTGATTTTTCCGAGATGTTGCCTCAAACCGTCGAGGAAGTGGTTCGCGAGCTGGACAAGTATAATGTCGTGAAAGCCGTTGTGACTGGTAGAGATTGCGAAACAACCTATGGTTCAAAATCAAATAACAAGAGCGTAATCGAGTTCGTTAGTAAATTTCCTCATAAATTTATTGGTTTCGCTGGACTCGACCCCCATAAGGGTATGGGCGCGATCAAGGAACTAAAGACCTCTGTTACCGAACATGGCTTAAAAGGAGCCGCAATTGATCCTTACCTTGCTCAAATTTATGTCAACGATGCGAAATACTACCCCATCTATTCCAAATGCTGCGAATTAAATATTCCGCTGGTCATTGCCACAGGACCCGGAACTCTAGTACCGAATGCCGTGATTGACCATGTGGCCCCCCGCTATATCGACTTTGTCGCCAGAGATTTCCCGGAATTAAAGATTGTCATCAGTCATGGTGGATATCCTTGGGTCAATGAAACGATTATGATTGTTCAACGCAATGCCAATGTGTACCTCGAATTATCCGAATACGAATTCGCCACTCAATCCGAAGCCTACATAGAAGCAGCCAACACAATTATCAGCGATAAAGTGCTCTATGCGAGCGCCCATCCTTTTGTGGACTTCAAAGTAGCGTTAAAGAACTATGAAAAACTTCCTTTCAAGCTAGAGGTTCTCGAAAAAGTGATGTACAAGAATGCAGCAAAGGTATTGGACTTGCCCGAAGTCGAGACTCCGACTGCTGTAAATAGCGGAAATAGCCTCCAAGTCCAAAGTATTATTGAAAGTGTAATTAAAGAACTTGCTCAAAAGGGAATGCTAGCCAGCCGCTAGGAGATAAATTATGAACAATTTGGAAACTGTAAATCAAGCCATTCACGAATTTAAAGAAAAAATAGACCACCCCCAACGTTTCGAGAAGAAAAAGAAACTTTTCACAGGTGTAGACCTCGGCACAGCCTATATTGTTCTGGCGGTCGTTGATGAGGAAGGGAATCCTGTAGCCGGAGCTATGCGTTTTGCACAAGTTGTAAAAGATGGCCTCGTGGTAGATTACATCGGAGCTGTAGATATTGTCAGAGAGCTCAAAGCAAAAATCGAAGACAATCTCGGAGTAGAGCTTTTAACTGCCGGGGTAGCCTATCCCCCGGGAACCTCAAAAGGGGATCAAAAAGCAATCAGCCATGTTGCTGAAGCTGCCGGGTTTAAGGTGGTTGCTACGCTTGATGAACCCACTGCAGCAAATAATGTCCTGAAAGTGGCCAATGGTGCAGTGGTAGACATCGGTGGAGGCACGACAGGTATTGCCATTCTAAAAAATGGAAAAGTGACTTATGTTGCAGACGAACCCACTGGAGGAACACACTTCAGCTTAGTAATCTCAGGAGCTTATAAAATACCCTTCGAAGAAGCCGAAAAATTCAAGTTGGACCAGACCAAACATCCTGAACTCTTGCCGACCATCAAAGCTGTGATTCAAAAAGTAGCCAGCATCATCAAGCGCCATATTCAAGATCGCAACGTCGAGAAAGTCTATTTAGTTGGCGGGACAAGTTGTTTTACCAACATCGATAAAGTCATCGAAGACGAGTTGGGCTTACCTGTCATAAAGCCTGAAAATCCCCTTTTAGTTACTCCTCTTGGAATAGCGCTTGGCGCAAAGAAGGTGAATAAATGAAAATTGGAAGAGTCATCAACAGCGTCTGGGCAACACGAAAGGCCGATTCCCTGATCGGGGTGAAGTTAATGATCGTGCAGCTCTTAGATCGCCCCAACGGTGAAGCAGGAAAATTAATCGTTGCAGCAGACATCATCGGGGCTGGCAATGGAGAAAAAGTGCTGATCACTGAAGGTAGTTCGGCTAGGAATATGGATCACCTAAATGACTCTCCTATTGATTCCATCATCATTGGGATCATTGACGAGGAGAAAGATTAATCTAATGGGGTGAACTAATCATGCGTGAACAATTAATTGAAAAAATCAGAAAAGCCGGTGTAGTCGGTGCTGGAGGCGCAGGATTTCCTACTCATGTCAAAGTCGCTTCCAATGCTCAAACTGTGGTTGTCAATGGAGCTGAGTGTGAGCCCCTTCTCCGAGTGGACCAACAACTTATGGATGTATTGGCAGATAAAATGGTACGAGGATTAGAGAGTGTCATGATGACAACGGGGGCAACCGAAGGCATCATAGCTCTAAAAAGCAAATACAAAAGTGCCATCGCTTCGTTAGAAAAGGAGATTGTCGGAAAGCCCATCCGCATTACTATCCTGGGTGACTTTTATCCGGCAGGAGATGAGCACCTCACCGTCTATGAATCGACAGGCCGACTTGTACCTCAAGGGGGAATCCCCCTTAGAGTTGATTGTGTGGTCAGCAACGTAGAAACTCTCATCAATATAGCCGATGCCGTAGAAGGCAAGCCAGTAACAGATACCTACTTTACCATTACCGGTGAAGTACCTCACCCACTCACCCTGAAACTGCCGATTGGAACTTCTGTGCTAGAAGCCTTAACGATCGCAGGACGGACAAACTTAGAGGGTATGAAAGTGATTGAAGGCGGTCCGATGATGGGAAAAATCATTGAAGATTTAGCTCAACCCATCACGAAGACGACCAAAGGCTTAATTGTTTTATCCCTAAATCACCCACTCATTCAAAAAAGAATCTTATCTTTTGAAAAGATCGCCAAACAAGCTCAGGCCAGCTGCATTCAATGTCGATATTGTACTGATTTATGTCCGCGCTACTTATTAGGACATCATCTTGAGCCCCATAAAATCATGCGAACGATCAAACACCTACAAGGGCAGGAAGAAACAATGAAAATGGCCTTAGCGTGTTCTGAGTGCGGAGTCTGTGAGCAATACGCCTGCGTTATGGGCCTCTCACCTCGATCCATAAATACCATGATCAAACGAGAACTATCAAAAATGGGAATCAAACCTGATACACCTCCTGCTAACCAAACTGCAAACTCAATGCAAAAGCACAGGAAAATTCCCGTAAAACGTCTGATTTCAAGACTGGGGCTAAAAAACTATGACGTGAGTGCTCCTTTAAGCGAAGAAGAGTACCCCGTGAATCAAGTCGAGATCAAGCTGCGTCAACATGTTGGGGCTCCGAGTCAAGCAATCGTACAAGTTGGACAGCGAGTACAAAAAGGTGATCTGATTGCGGTCATCCCTGACAAGGCCTTAGGCGCCAATATTCATGCCAGTATCAGTGGAGTTATCAAGGAGATAACCGATAGCATAGTAATCTCCTTGATGGAAGGGAGTGACAAATAGAGATGGAGGCCATAGGGTTAGTAGAACTTAATAGCATAGCTAAAGGAATTGAAGCTGCCGATGCGATGCTTAAAGCGGCTCAAGTCGAACTTCTTGAAGCAAAGCCTGTCTGTCCTGGGAAATATATCGTCATGGTCAGCGGCGATGTTGCTGCAGTCCAAAGTTCTGTGGATGCTGGGAAAAGTATCGGAGCCAGTGCGGTATTCGATGACTTTATCCTTCCCAATGTGCATCCACAAATCATCAAAGCAATTTCCTGCTCCACACAAGTTACAGAGATCAAGGCTTTAGGAATTATCGAAACGTTTTCCATCGCCTCTTTAATCGTCGCTGCCGACACTGCAGCTAAGGCGGGTCAAGTTGATTTGATCGAGATTCGAATCGGTATGGGAATTGGTGGAAAATCGTTTGTAACCTTAACAGGGGACGTCTCCTCAGTAACCTCATCGGTCGAAGCAGGAGTTGTCTTAGCTTCAGAACGAGGAATGCTCATCGAAAAAGTCGTTATTCCTTCCCCTCACTATAACTTAAAACAATGTCTTTGCTAGTTCTTGAACTTGTTTGTTAAAAGGTAAGGAGGTGATCTGACTATTGAAGACTCTAATTACAGCTGCTGACGTGATAAAGATGGCTGAAAACTATGAAACCACCTTTTATGTGCTAGATGAAAGTATCATTACTCCGTCAGCAAAAGATATAGCCAAGGAGCAAGGAATCCAAATCATCGTGGGTTCAGCGCCTTCGCTCGTTCCTGCACCTTCGTCCGTTCCCTCATCTTCGTCCGTTCCTTCATCTCCCCTTGATCCTGCCTTAGTCGCCAAAATTGTCGGGGAAGTGATGAATTGTCTTAACCTATCGAAACAGCCTTCTCAACTCATGAAAGAAGTTGATCCCAGCGGACTAAGGCTAGTCAAAGGAAACAGCGTCGTATTAGAAAACTATGACACCGGTAATCCCCAAGACAACGTAAAGATAAAAGAACTCTTCAACTCAAGGGAAAGTTCAAATGTTTCGGCTGGCTTTATGACCCTTGAGAAGACAAGCTATTCCACTCACATTAAACACGATGAGCTCCATTATATACTCGATGGGACCTTGGAGTGCAGTGTGAATAGCACTACGTATATCGGTAAAGCGGGGGATATACTTTTCATCCCTGCTGATACCAAAGTCACGTTTTCAACGCCTTACAATGTTAAATTACTCTATGTCGCATCTTCAATTAAGTAAGCAATAATCTAATTTAGGGAGGAACTAATCATGGATAATGCATTAGGTATGATTGAAACAAAAGGACTCATCGGCGCGATCGAAGCGTCTGATGCTATGGTAAAAGCGGCTAACGTGACTTTAATCGGAAAGACCCTAGTCGGTGGGGGCTTAGTCACCGTCATGGTCCGTGGGGATGTTGGTGCCGTTAAAGCAGCTACAGATGCTGGCGCCGCTGCGGCTCAGCGCGTCGGCGAATTGATTTCCGTACACGTTATCCCACGACCTCATTCCGATGTAGAAATGATCCTTCCCAATGACAGCAAGAAATAAGGAGGACTTCGGAAATGCAACAAGATGCATTAGGCATGATTGAAACAAAAGGTCTGATTGGGGCTATTGAAGCATCTGATGCCATGGTTAAAGCAGCCAATGTTCGTTTGGTTGGTAAAACTCTCGTAGGTGGCGGCTTAGTCACCGTCATGGTTCGTGGAGATGTTGGAGCCGTCAAAGCGGCTACTGAGGCAGGAGCCGCTGCTGCTCAGCGTGTCGGTGAATTAATTTCTATCCACGTTATTCCTAGACCTCATACCGATGTCGAATCAATTCTTCCAAAATAAGTTACACTTTTTAAGCAAACTCGTTCTGCTAATAAAATATTGAGGAGGCTATATTATGCAACAAGATGCAGTAGGCATGGTTGAAACAAAGGGTCTGATTGGTGCTATTGAAGCATCTGATGCTATGGTGAAGGCAGCTAATGTCCGTTTGATTGGTAAAACTCTTGTAGGTGGCGGTTTAGTTACCGTCATGGTTCGTGGGGATGTTGGAGCCGTTAAAGCGGCTACTGAGGCAGGAGCCGCTGCTGCTCAGCGTGTTGGCGAATTGAAATCAGTCCATGTCATCCCAAGACCACATACCGATGTCGAAAAGATCCTTCCTAAGGATGGCGAACCAGCGGAAAAAAAGTAAGCAGAGGTCCGCGTCCCGAAAAGAAAAGCACAAGGAAAAACGTATAGTAGAAAGAAACTTCCATCATCTTCGAATAACTCGAAAGGAATGATCTTAAGTGACTTTAGATTATGATTTGGCCTCTATTCAAGAAGCCCGAAATTTAGTCAAAAAAGCGAAAGAAGCCCAGCAAGCCATAGCTAATTTTAGCGAACAAGAAATCGATAATATTTTAATCTCTATCATCAAAGCCGTCGAAGAAAATGCAGAGTCCCTTGCTCGGATGGCCGTTGAAGAAACTAATTACGGCATCGTTGAAGATAAAATCGCCAAAAATATTTTTGCCTCAAAGGTAGTTTATGATGCGATTAAAAATATCAAAACGGTGGGAATCATTAGTGAGGATCCTGAATTAAAGGTCATCAAAGCTGCCGTTCCTGTTGGCGTAATCATGGGCATTACTCCAACCACGAACCCGACTTCAACGATCATACACAATGCAATCTGTGCGATCAAGGGAGCCAATGCCATCGTTTTCTCCCCCCATCCCACCGCTGGAAAATGCAGTCTTGCCGCAGCCCAACTTGTTAATGATGCTGCAGTGAACGCCGGCGCCCCCGATGGAATCGTAGGTTGTATCTCCAAGTCTTCCATGAAGGCAACAGAGGAACTTATGCATAATGACGATGTTTCTGTCATTATTGCAACCGGTGGATCAGCGATGGTGAAAGCAGCCTATAGTGCAGGTAAGCCAGCCTTCGGAGTGGGACCTGGTAATGTCCCTGTATTTATTGAACGGAGTGCCGATATTAAACAAGCCGTTTGCGACATTATTACTAGTAAATCCTTTGACAATGGGATGATTTGTGCTTCAGAACAGGCGATCATTGCAGATATGCCTGTAAAAGACGAAATTATCGCAGAATTAAAGCGTCAAGGCGCCTATTTTCTTTCTCCAGAAGAGGTTACAAAGGTTGGTAGCGTTGTGATTAATCCTAAAGGTGGGATGTTTCCTGCTTTAGTCGGACAAACTCCACAAACGATTGCCCGGAGAGCCGGCTTCACTGTTCCTGCCGAAATTAAAGTTTTAATTGCTCCTCTCGATGGATATGGACCGGGTTATCCTCTATCCTATGAGAAACTAACCACCGTTTTAGGCTTCTATACAGTTGATGATTGGCATGATGCCTGTCTCCTCAGTATTGAGCTCTTAAAACTTGGTGGTATCGGACATTCCTTCGCCATCCATTCTCAGGATGATCAGATCATCCGGGAGTTCCTTAAGAAGCCCGTCAATCGAATTTTAGTCAATACCCCCTCCGCCCTTGGCGGTATCGGATCTACCACGGGGTTATTGCCCTCTTTAACTTTAGGTTGCGGGACTTGGGGTGGGAGTAGTATATCTGAAAACTTAGGGCCCCATCACCTGATCAATGTCAAAAGCTTAACCTACGGCATTAAAAAAGCAGCCAGTAATACAAAGACTACCAGCTGTACATCACCATCTTCACTTAAAAATGATGCAAGTTGTGATCTTAAATCCGATGACATTGCTGACGTTGTCAAGCAAGTCCTCAAACAGCTACAACTCTGTTAATCTTTGCAACATTTAAAGGTGGGGATGGAATTGGATAAAAATCAGCTCGTTACCCTGATAACCGAAGCGGTTATAAAACAATTGTCTGATAACCTAGGATCGAACAAAATTCCGGTAGCTATATCGAATCGACACGTTCATCTTTCAAAAGAAGACATGAACAAACTATTTGGTGCCAATCATCCATTTAAGGTCTTTAAGAATTTATCGCAACCAGGGCAGTTTGCCTATGAAGAAAAGGTAACACTCGTCGGACCAAAAGGCGTTCTCGAAAATGTCCGCATCCTTGGCCCTGCTCGCCCTAAAACTCAAGTGGAGATCTCCGTTTCCGATGGGATAAAACTAGGAGTTAACGCTCCCATCCGAGATTCGGGTGAGCTAGCTCAATCAGCGACTCTTACCTTGGTGGGCCCGTTGGGATCGACCACCCTCCCAGAAAGTACGATCATTGCTGCTCGACACATTCACATGCATCCTGATGATGCGGTGCGATTCGGCGTAAAGGATAAAGAGCGAATTAATGTCAAAGTACCCGGAACTCGAGGCTTAATATTTAATGAAATGCTCGTGCGTGTTAGCAATAATTACAAACTCGAAATGCATATCGATATCGATGAAGCAAACGCTGCCTATCTAAAAAATAATGACTCCGTTGAAATTATATAGTCAGAAAAGTTTAGGGGACTGCCGATAAGCAGTCCCCTAAACCGATATCCCCTCGCAAAGGAGGTTTTCCAATGTCTAATAAAAATCTTACCCTTGCCTGGATGGCTATAGCGATACTACTAGGGTACTTGCCATGGTATAACTTTTCAGCGGTTTCGAGTTATATACTAG
>DATMYU010000423.1:0-4922 GCA_035560775.1 Desulfosporosinus sp. | reverse complement strand
AACTATTCTCAACATTATTCTGCTCTTCCAAGCACAGTCTTTCACTTAATACGAAAAATCCCCATTATACACTTGGCTTGACCATGTGTATAATGGGGATTAAATTCGCTCGCTTTGATTATCTATAATACATCTCTATCGTCTAAACAAACTCCAAAATCCACGTTTCCTCTTTTTGATAGTGGGTTCATTAAGGACATACTCCCTATCGCCCTGCAAGGGTTTACCATCGAGAATACTTTGCGGGTTCGACTGTGTCACTTCTTGGAACCTACTTTCACCGACGATTTCTTTTACACTCTGGAGTGCCTCAGGATAGGTTGACTTACTCCTTGATACGTGGTGAACATCGGATCCTACAACATGGATAAGGTCACTACTGAGCATTAGTTCCGCCAGTCGCTTAGGCTCCGGACCGTAGTATCCACCCAGACTTCTTAAGTCCAACTGTAAGAGGATCCCCTTTTTGGCCCATTCGATTAGTCTCTCCGGCGCCTCGGCTAAACCTCTATAACGTTCCGGGTGGGCCAGAACTGGTGTCAACCCCTGTACTTGTAGTTCGAAAAATACTTGATCCGTATAGTGGGGAATGTCTGCCAGCGGAAGCTCTAAGAGTAGATACTTTCCTGTATTTCCCATGGTCATTAGCTTTCCATCCTTCACCCATTTAGCCATGTCCGGGAAGATATAGTTTTCAGCACCAGGCAAGATATCAACGGAAATCCCAGCCTCAGCAACCCGCTCGCGTACCTGCTCTATTACAGCAAGAATTTCTTCGGGATGTAAGAAGTCCTTCCCTTCCAAGACGTGCGGAGTTGCCACGAGCGTCTTAAATCCTGCCTCGTGCAACTGTTGCACCATCCCCAGCGTTTCTTCCATATTTTTTGCCCCGTCGTCTAGCCCGGGCAAGATGTGGCTATGAACATCAATCATGTGAACTCCTTAGAAGCCCCCCGATCAATACAACGGAAGAGGGCTTCTTATTTAATTTATATATGTCGCTCATGCTTCTTCTTAGAATCATTCGAGCCATGATAGTAGTAATAGTAGTAGTGGTCGCTCGTTTTCATGTCCGCTTTATTGAGAACAGCCCCAAGGATCTTAGCGCCAACTTTATCCAGCAGTTCTTTAGCTCGTTGCGCATAGTCTTTGTTCACTTCGCCTGCGGCCACGACCAGGATGACCCCATCGACTTCCTGAGCCAGAATTGCTGCATCCGTAACCGCAATAATTGGCGGAGTATCAATGAGGACGATGTCAAATTGTTCACTGAATTCCTCGATCAAACCCTTCATCCGTTTAGACCCTACGAGCTCTGCAGGATTGGGAGGGATGGGGCCTCCAGTTAAAACCATAACGCCAGGCACGGCTGTTTCTCTAGCGTAGTCACGATAATCTCGATGATCCTGATCCGCAACCAGAGCAACGGATAAACCCTCCCAATTATCCAAGCCAAAGATTTTATGCTGAGTGGGATTACGCAGGTCAGCGTCAATTATAAGCACAGATTTCCCTGTTTGAGCCAAACTTACCGCGAGATTGGCGACCGTGATTGATTTCCCTTCCCGCGGACCTGCGCTTGTTACCATAATCATTTTGGTTTCTGAGTCCACACTTGTAAACTGAAGATTGGTTCTTAAGGTCCGATAAGCCTCTGAGACTGGAGATTTTGTTTCTTCTAAGGTGATTAAAGAATATGCCAATGGAACCTTCCCTTCTTACCTTTGTTTTCCCATTTGATAGATTGGAATAACACCTAGGACCGGAATCCCCAAAAGTTGTTCTATATCATTTGATGTCTTAACCGTATTATCGAAGTATTCCAACAGAAATACCAATCCAACCGCTGCCATCAAGCCCACAATGAAGGCAATCAGCATATTGAGTGTTTTATTGGGTTTAACCGGATTCGTCGGAATCTCGGCTATATCCAAAATGCTAACACTGTCCACTTTTTTTATTTCAATAACCGTTTTGGAAAACTCCTCGGCCATTTTGTTGGCAATCGAGGCTGCCAGCTCGGGGGTTTCATTGGTAACCATAATTTCCAATACTTCCGTGGTCTTCACAGGATTAATAGCGATCATCTTGTCAAGTCCTGCGACCGTCATGGGCAAGTCCAAGTCTTTGATCACATTTTGTTCGACGGTGCGGCTCTGGGCGATCGTTGCATAGGTTTTAGCAAGCTGTTGGTTTGCAAGCAATACATTATTATCCAGCATCTGTTGTGCCGCTTGGCCAGACTCCGCAGCTTTCTTTCCAACGATCAGCGTAGTGGAGGCTTGATAAACTGGTTTAAGGATAAAGAAACTAATAACACCGCTGGTAAGTGCCGCAATCAGCGGTATGACCACCACGATAATCCATCGTTTTCGTAGCACGCCCAAATACTGCCGTAAATCTATTTCCTCTTCCATGTCAACCTCCCAAATCCGTCTTGAAACCTTGTACCCTTGATATATTCGCGCTAATTTTTGGTTTTCCTTCAATCGACTTGAATAATAGTTATTCTGCTTACCAAGACCTACCCGGACTTTATACTTCTGAACTGGCACAAAGAAAAGGCCGTAGGGGATACGACCTTTTTCACAGCATGTCCCTGGTATCATCTCGGCTTAGTTACTTGCTCGTTCCAAGGTTAAGGGTCAGACTGACACTACTAACGCGTCCTGAATTTCCTGGCCCTGTGAGGGTACCGTTCAACGTCACGGAAGAACCAAACAAGGCGCGCATTGATCCTAAGCTGACATCCCCATCTTTTATTGCGCTTCCAAGCAGATCTGACGCCGTTATTGTATTGGGTAACGTGAATGTATCATTTAGGATCTGGCCTGTAAATCCCGTTAGTTGTAAAGTGCTATTTGCTGGACTAGCCGAAATTTGAATAGAACTAAGCATTAGCTTGTTAGAATCTGAACTGAGATCGATTGTGGCGGATTCCCCGTTCACCCTGACCAGTGTTTGATTATTAATAGCAAAGGTTGCGATTTTAGGAGCTGATGATGAACTCCCACCGCCACCACCGCCGCCTCCACTGCTACCTGTGGGCGACGATGGGATTGTACCCATTGGTTCACCGTTAACTATACCGCCACTGCCACTAACAAGGGTACCCGTTAGACCTGTATCCAAGGTAGCAATGCTAGAACCGCTAGCCACTGTAATCTCGCATTTCACGGTGGTCTCCATAGTTTCCACAACGGTATTCGCTGCTAGGTCCACCGCTCCTCCGGATTGTACGAGTACATCCTTGAAATTCCCCTCTAAAGTAACTTTTTGATCAGAATTTTCAGTGTTAATCACCACAGATGGCACAACTGCACCTTCGGCGGCTTTCAAAAT
The DNA here is from genome assembly GCA_035560775.1 of Desulfosporosinus sp. GTDB lineage: Bacteria > Bacillota > Desulfitobacteriia > Desulfitobacteriales > Desulfitobacteriaceae > Desulfosporosinus. The sequence continues at coordinate 1,580 of DATMYU010000423.1, read as the reverse complement.
AACCTCACCGGATACCACGACTGGCTGGGTAAAGGTTCCTCTCAAATCAACAACCGGAATCTGTCCAGGTGTACTCGTGATGAAAACGTTGCCTACGGAAGCACCATTCGCGTCGATGATCGCATAAGAGCGAACGACCGTATAGCCGATGGTTGTGGTTCCTGTGGCATCAATATGAACATCACTACTGCTGTCCACTGTAAGACTGTCTGCCGTTGTATTCCTAAGGTTAATACTATCCGATGCTCCAGAGAGGATAACAATATTGGCAGCAGTTACGCCGTCTAATGTTGCTGTTCCGTTTTCGCCTGGATCCACAAAGACTGTCCCTTTAACTGTTAGATTGTGCAGGGTGATGTTATTACCCTTCACATAAACGCTATAATCGGCTTTGACATTCTGCAGGGTGACATTATCCCCTGTAACTTGGACATTATCCGTTAGTTCTAATGGTTTAGCCGCGTCCGTTGAGCCTTCTGTGGCGCTGTCCGTTGCATAAGTAATGGCAGAGGTCAAGGCATTCATCCCGGCCGTTGGCACAACGGCTTCCCCGCCTAAAACAACCATGTCTTGGGTAGAAATATTCAACTTCACAAAGTCCTTGGCGGCGTTGTCTAATTGTTGATTAACGAGAAGAACTGGAGCCCCGTCGGCTGCGGCAAGAGGTACGCCAGCCAAGGCGTCAACCAAGGTTTCCCCATTTGCAACATATACCTTGTCATTCTTATAGTCTTTTGCAAAACCCTTCAGTACTTGAACGTTCGTGTCATACTTTGTTTCTCCAGCGAATCTACTAACCGCCCCCGGCAAATGGTCCTTGACGGCCTCCGACACCACGGCAGTTCCACCGACCACATAGGAAGTAGCAACGTTCTCCTTGATGCTGTCTAGATAAGTTTGCACCGAGGTAGGAAGCTGCCCCTGGGTCGTGGTCAAAATCGGTATTTCCTGTGCTGCAGCAATCGGAGCAACCGACAGTGCATCTGCCGGACTTAACCAGCCAGCCGCGAGCATAACCTTGGAAATATTCACACCCTGGTTAGCCATTTCTTTCGCAATGTTGACGGATGTTTCATATTGATCATACCCACCAAGTGGAACAACGGTAATGCCCATTGCTTCTATTTCAGTAATAACCGATGGTTTGATGACAGCTGTCCCGCTCGTTATATATACCTTTTTAGGCTGAAGGCGCAGTAATTCAGCTTTTGCAGACGGATTTAACGTTTGTCCGCTATCCGTTAAAATCATAGGAGCCTTTAATTTAGCTGCTAATGGCCCCGCTGCGAGTGCATCGACAAGGGCGTAATTCATTCCGGCTGAGAGCACGACATTATCCGTTGTTCCCGTCCAACCTTTTTGAGCCATTAAGGCAGCAGTCGCGTACTGGTCAACTCCACCGATCCTAGTTACAGCACTCGGAACACTTGTCGCGTCAGCGTTCGCAACCATAGGCGTTAGTGTTGTCGACAACACTACTGCAGCTGCCATAAAACCGTTTAGCAGCTTTTTATTTACTTTTTTACTCATACTTTAGCCTCCTCTTTCTACTTCTGACTTCATGATAAAGGGGTTAAGAA
>DATMYU010000422.1:0-20022 GCA_035560775.1 Desulfosporosinus sp. | reverse complement strand
GACGCGCAGGAGATATTTAGGAGTGGGTCGAATATATTGATATTCAAAACGACGAAGGGCGGTGGATTTTTGACCCACTCTTTAAGCAACAAAGCTAAGCCGACGGAAGCCGATATAGCTTATGAGATTCTGAAAGCTCATGGGAACCCCATGTATTATCAAGGCTTAATTGAAGAAGTGCTCCGACGTTTAGGAATTCCACAGGAAGCCATCCGGATTGCAGCGGCACTCACTCAGATCAACCTAGATACACGCTTCTCATTTCTGGGACGGGGTGAATGGGGTCTGAAGGTTTGGGATCCGACGAAAGTTCCGCGACGGTCGCAACCAATCACCTTGATGACCAAAGCATCTTCCGCTGAAGACGATAAGTCAGACGCAGAAGAACTAGACGACTTGGATTCCATAGATGAGGATGTCTCAGAAATAGACGAAGATGAAGCGGATGAGGGGCTACACGAAGAAAAATGGTAGTCATTTCAGGTAAGAAAAATATCTTGCCTGAATAAGTTCTGTACTATTTGCTGGGATGTTCTTTGCCTTGACATCCATTAGAAGTGTAGCTAAAATAAAGAGCAGTGGGAAAATAAAGCTAGTGCGGAACACGGACTAGCTTTATTTATGTGTGTTATGCAGTGTATATTCCTTGCAAATGGGTATATTGTATTGCTTAAGAATATAGGAGCCCGCTTTGGTATCGATTTAACGGTCTGAAAGGAAATGGTAAAGCGCATGACAAAGTTTATATTCGTAACGGGTGGTGTTGTGTCTTCCCTTGGCAAAGGAATCACGGCGGCATCCCTGGGTTGTCTTCTTAAAAATAGGGGATTAAAAGTGGCAATACAAAAATTTGATCCCTATATTAATATTGACCCTGGAACGATGAGCCCGTATCAACATGGTGAAGTGTTTGTTACGGATGATGGAGCAGAGACAGATCTGGATTTAGGCCACTATGAGCGCTTTATTGATGTTCCAGTTTCGAAAAACAGTAATGTAACGACAGGTACAATATATTGGTCAGTCATCCGGAAGGAACGTAAAGGGGATTATCTGGGAGGAACGGTTCAAGTCATCCCTCATATTACCAATGAAATCAAAGAACGGATCTACCGCGTAGCGCGGGAGAGTCACCCTGATTTCGTGATTACCGAGATCGGCGGAACCGTCGGAGATATTGAATCCCTTCCCTTTCTCGAGGCGATTCGGCAAATGAAAAATGACATTGGGCGCGAGAATGTCGTCTACATACATGTTACTCTAGTCCCCTATTTACCGATGTCAGGGGAACTGAAAACAAAGCCGACTCAGCACTCTGTTAAAGAATTACGGGGAATCGGCATACAGCCCACTATTATTGTTTGTCGCTCAGAGAAAGAGCTTTCCGGTGATATGAAGGAGAAGTTGGCCCTGCTCTGTGACGTTGAATTAGCAGCAGTCATCCAGTGTTTGGATGCGTCAAGCATTTACGAAGTCCCTTTGAAGCTCCAAAAAGAAGGACTTGATGATATTGTCCTTCTTCGCTCAGGAATTGAAGCCCCACCAGCTGATATGACAGAGTGGAAAGCTATGGTGGAGAGGATTAAATCCCCGACACGGGAGACGGAGATTGCGATTGTTGGAAAATACGTAGAACTCCCTGATGCCTACTTGAGTGTCGCTGAGGCTTTACGGTCAGCAGGGACTGAACACGGGGCAAAAGTGAATGTGCGCTGGGTAAATTCCGAGACATTAGAAGAAGAAGGCGTTGAAAAGTACCTAGCAGGTGTTGCTGGAATCCTTGTTCCAGGAGGGTTTGGCAACCGCGGGATTGAAGGAAAAATCGAAGCGATTCGTTATGCTAGAGAACAGAAAATTCCTTTCTTAGGGATCTGCCTAGGGATGCAGACGGCCATCATAGAATTTGCCCGCAATGTTTGTGGTATGGAAGGAGCCAACAGTACGGAATTTGATGCAGATACCCCATATCCAGTCATCGACATCCTTCCAGAGCAAAGAGATATAGAAGACAAGGGCGGCACCATGCGCTTAGGTATTTCCCCTGCGAAGTTGGTAGAGGGTAGCATTGCCTATGGAGCGTATCAGGACGAAGTTGTCTATGAGCGCCACCGTCATCGTTATGAAGTTAATAACCAGTTCCGCTCTGAGCTCGAAACTGCAGGAATGAAGTTCTCGGGGACATCCTTGGATGGTCGTCTGGTAGAAATTGTTGAGTATCCAGATCATCCATGGTTTGTGGCCTCCCAATTCCATCCGGAATTTAAATCGCGTCCGAACCGGGCACACCCGCTCTTCAAAGAATTTATTGGGGCAGCGCTAAAGTAGGCCTTGTGTGACACAGCCCTCGGTCTTACGACGCAGAGCAAACTAACCGTTCAAGCTCCTGCTCTGGGGAGCGGGGTTCATCCTACGGCGATAGTATTCTTTTAAAGAACACGCCTACGGCGATAATCTCCACTGGAGACTATCGTGCCCAATGCGCCGTCCTTGGCGCATGGGCGGCAGCTCACATCCTTGTTCGCTGCCCCGTGTCTGGGGTCGGGAGTTTGAACGGAAGTTTGCTAGTCTGCTTACGTAAAGACGTCGCGCTGTGTGACACTGCGTCCCGGGCTTATGGACGCGGGACGGAGAACGACGGGAGAAGGGCCGGTTCTTGACTTGCGTAATGAGACGGCACATTTCATGTGCACCCTCTTGTCTAAGGGGTCGCTTTCGTAGGGTTTGCTAGGTTGTTTGAGACGTCGAACTTTGGCGTATAGATATGATAAAATCAATGGAGATTTGACTTAGAAGAGTTCTGCTAAGCCTTGCATAAAGGCTTAGCATGAACTCTTCCTGTATAATACAAGCAGGGCTAAATGTTTCGCGTTCCGAGCCCGGACGCAGTGTCACACGAGCGCGACGTTCTTACGTAAGCAGACTAGCAAACTCCGCGTAAGTGACTCCAAATACGGGGCAGCGCACAAGGTCCCTTTTAGCCTTCCTTGGCTACAGGGACACTCGGCCATCCATGGCCAGCGGATGTGCGCTGCCGCCATTGCGCCAAGGAAGGCGCATTGAGCGGGCCTTTAGGAGCGTACACGCTTAGTTTGCGCTGTGTCGCAAGTTGTCTAATATTGAGTTGCTGATTAGAGGTGCAAAACCTTGGAAAGAATGGCAAAGAGGAAGGGGTTTGAACCAGTGGCCTATATTGCAAAGTGGATCGATCAAAGTGAACATACACGATTTAATGATTTCTTAGCTAAGGATATAAAAGGACATGTGCTCCAGTCTTGGGAGTGGGGAGAAATTAAGCGTCGGACAGGATGGATACCCTGGCGGCTGGTTATAGAAGAAAACAAAGAGATAGTAGCTGTAGCTACTATTCTTGAACGCAAAATTCCGGTAGTGGGTATTCCTATTTTTTACGCTTCTCGCGGACCGGTGGTGGATTGGAAGAATGTCGAGCTATTCGATCTAGTCTTGGCAGAGATTCGCAAGTTGGCGAAAACCCGAAGGGCTATTTTCTTAAAGATCGACCCAGATGTGCCGTCATCAGAAAAAGAGTTGGAAAAGTATTTGCTTTCTAAAGGATTTCAATCTTCCGAGAGTGGTAAGGGATTTGAAGGGGTTCAACCAAAGTACGTGTTTCGTTTGGATATTTCTCCGGATGAGAAGACGTTACTAGCTAATATGCATCAAAAAACACGCTACAACATCCGTCTTGCCCAGAAAAAAGGGGTGCAAATTCGGCGTGGGACGCGTGAGGATTTGCCAGAATTTTATCGTGTGATGAGTGAAACGACTGAACGCGACAACTTTTTAGTGCGGGCCTATTCTTATTTTGAAGACCTCTATGATTCTTTGGTGCCTGTGGGCTTAGGGGAGTTATTTATCGCCGAATATGAAGGACAGATCATCTCCGGAACCTTGGCATTTGTTATTGGTGATAAAGCTTGGTATATCTATGGGGCTTCGTCAAATGCTCATCGCAATGTCATGCCCAATTACTTGATTCAGTGGGAAATGATTCGTTGGGCAAAGTCGCTGGGGTGTACACTCTATGATTTTCGAGGGGTTCCAGGGCTTTTAACGGAAGATAACCCTCTTTACGGTCTTTATCGCTTCAAGAAAGGATTTAACGGAGAGTATACGGAGTTCATCGGAGAATGGGACTTAGTATATCGTCCCTTATTCTATTTCCTCTGGAAATTAGAACCGATCTATTCGGATGTTGTTAAGGGGATAATCAGTAAGATACGGCGGGCACGGAGGGGATAACGCCATGGCTGGAACCTGGATCGAGGTTGACCTCGACGCTGTAGTGAGAAATTATCAGGAAGTTGTAAAGCATCTTTCTTCTGGAGCTAAATGTATGGCAGTGGTGAAAGCCGATGCCTATGGCTTGGGCGCAATCGAGGTTGCACGCGCCTTAGAAAGAGCCGGATGTGAGGCGTTTGCGGTCACACGGGTTGAAGAGGGGCTTATCTTGCGCAAGCACGGGATCAGGGGAGTTATTCTTGTTTTAGGGCCAACAACGAAGGAAGAATGGCCCAGAGCTATCGCTGCACAGTTACAGCTGACGCTATCTGAACTATCTTGGATCGCAGAACTTAATGAGACCTTTTCAGAGCTAGAATGTCAGTATCCGGTGCAGGTACATCTTAAATTAGAGACAGGGATGGCGCGAACCGGGTTTAGGTTTCCTGAACTTGAACGACTGGCTATAGCCTTAGCTAAAGCTCCTCATATTCAGGTTGAAGGAGTATATACTCACTTTGCTCGAGCTGCTCAAAGAGATCAACGCTATACATTAGGGCAATACGAGCAGTTTACTGCCGCGACGACCCGTCTTGAAGAACTGGGGATTTGCCCACCTTGGAAGCACGTTTGTAACAGCGCGGCATTTCTCGACTACCCACAGTGGCATCATAACTTTGTGCGTATCGGGACATTATTGATCGGGCATTATCCGGGGGAAGGGTTTAACAGAAAGCTAGCGTTGAGTGATCCTTGGGTTGCTAAAAGTCGGATTGTTCATTTGCGCAAAGTTCCTAAAGGGACGGATGTGGGCTATCAAAGTATTTATCGCACAAAGGCCGAAACTCAGCTAGCGGTGATTCCTGTGGGGTATGCGGATGGATTTGGGTTAGAACCGCATTTCACTCCCCGGGGAGTGATTGATTTTGTGAAAATAGTGATTAAAAATCTCGCAGCGTTGTTTGGTATTTTCCTGGGGCAAGAACGAGTTGAAATGAAGGGTAAGACGGTTCGTGTAGCTGGTAAGATCGGTATGCAGCTTACAGTGATTGATGTAGGAATGCAGGATTGCGCGTTGGGGGATGAAGTCGTGATTCCTTTGCGACGGACAGTGGCAAATCCCCGGATCTCTAGGAAATATAGACAAGGTGGACAAATATTGTCAGAGCGAACTTTTGAAGAAGGAATTTCGCTTGTCTCTACAGAATATTCTCTCTTAGAAGAAGGTTAAGGGAAAGGGATGTAGGTAGTGGCTAAAATTCTTGTCGTAGATGATCAACTTGGTGTGCGTCGCTTGCTTTTGGAGACTTTTAGAGAGGATCAGCACGAGGTTGAAATGGCAGCGAACGGGGCGGAGGCTCTTCAGTTACTTCAGAACTATGGGCCGGATCTTATATTAATGGACATGAAAATGCCTGGAATGAACGGTATTGAAACACTGCGACAGATTCGCGCTTCAGATAAGCGTGTCGGCGTAATCATGATGACGGCCTACGGCGATGCTCAGAACATGGAGCAAGCCAAGGATCTCGGAATTCTCTATTATATGGGGAAACCCTTTGATTTATTTGTGCTGCGAGACAGGGTGAGGGAGATATTATCGGCAAAATAGTTTTGGCCCTATTTTTTCTTCAACATATACTTCTTGAGTAGCAGGATAGTCTCTATGACTGCTTTATCAGTTGTTGCACGGGCACATTATTTGTTCAACTGAAAGGCAGGAAAATCTTCTTCTATGACGAAGTATATGTCTAGAAGGAAGAGGTGGGAATTATGATTCTTAAGACAAATACCACGATAGCCATTCAGTGTTCCCAATGCGGTGAGTTGGAATTCCATGCCCTCTCTCTCTTTGCATTTTCTGGACAAGAACGTAAAAACCTGCTTTGTGGTTGTGGTGCGGAGCTTATGTCAATAACCAGTAGGAACCGTCTGCAGTTCAACGTCAGATACGTTTGTGCTTACTGTGGGGAGACCCATTATTTAAAATTAAACCGCCAGGCTATATGGGGAAAGGAAGCCTTGCCACTGACTTGTCCTGACGTGGTGGCTTCGGTCGGATATATCGGGCCGAAGCAGAAGGTAACCCAGGCCTGTCATGAACGAGAAAAATCCATCGGGGAACTAGCAGTAGAGCTGGGTTATGAGGAAGAATTCGAAAATCCTGAAGTGATGCTTCGAATTTTAGACCATCTTCATCGTCTGGCGAAGCAAAGTGATTTAGGGTGTGCTTGTGGAAACCAGCAGTTGACTTTTGAGTTGTTACAAGATCGCATTGAACTCTATTGTGAGTGTTGTGAAGCCGTGGGAGTTATTTACGCGGACAGTGCAGATAATGTTCTCCAGATTGAAGGTATGAATTCTCTGTATTTGGAAGAGAATAAGACTTGGCTTATTAATAATCCACTGCGGGGTCAGCATATCTCAAAGGCGAACAAGGAGGAAAAAAAATGGCGTTAGTATCAATGGTTGAGTTATTACAAAAGGCTCAAAAAGAACATTATGCGGTAGGGGCTTTTAATTGTAATAATATGGAGATAGTACAGGCCATTGTGGCTGCAGCAGAGGCTGAAAATGCTCCCGTAATTATTCAGGCTAGTCAAGGTGCGATAAAATATGCAGGCATTGAGTACATTGCAATGTTGACGAAATTGGCGTCCGAAAATGCAAGTGTACCCATCGCCCTGCATTTGGATCATGGGACAAGCTTTGAACAAGTCATGCAGTGTGCACGCAACGGATTTTCTTCCGTGATGATTGACGGATCTAAACACTCGTTGGAAGATAATATTGCCTTGACTAACAAAGTAATTGAAGCAGTTCGTCTGCTGGGTATTTCAGTAGAGGCTGAATTGGGTAAAATCGGTGGGACAGAAGATGACATTACTGTCAGTGACCGCGAGGCATTGTTTACGGATCCAGCTGAAGCAGAGCACTTTGTGCAAGCGACAAAGGTGGATGCCTTAGCAATTGCCATCGGTACAGCGCATGGTCAATATATTGGCATACCTAAACTGGACTTCGAACGATTAACAAAAATTCGAGAACGGATTTCCACCCCCATTGTTTTACACGGGTCTTCGGGAGTGCCGGACGATGCGCTACGCGAAGCGATTTCACGAGGTATTTGCAAAGTCAATATTGACACCAATATCCGTGAAGCATTTGTAAGAGCTGCTCGCTTTGCCCTTGAGGCGAACTCTAAAGAAATAGATCCCCGTAAAATGTTGGGCCCTGCCCGGGAAGCAGCAATTGCAATCATCCGCGAGAAAATTCGGGTCTTTGGTAGTAATGGGAAGGCCTAAGCACCGAACCCACTTCATTCGATTTAGAAAGGAGGTAACGTTATGCGATTTTTCTTAGATTCTGCAAATATCGAAGAAATAAGGCAAGCTTGGGATATGGGAGTTATCGCTGGTTTAACAACGAACCCAAGTTTAGTGGCTAAGGAAGGAAAGGACTTTCATGAGCTTTTGAACACTGTGACAGGGATTGTTGACGGCCCAATCAGCGCAGAGGTTATTGCCCTTGATCATGGGGGAATGCTCCAGGAAGCGCGTGTGCTCGCTGCCATCCATCCGAACATTGTGGTCAAGATTCCTATGACTGAAGAAGGCCTCAAAGCCGTAAAGGTATTAAGTGCAGAGGACATCAAGACTAATGTCACACTTGTGTTTGCAGCGAATCAGGCTTTACTGGCAGCACGTGCAGGTGCAACCTATGTTAGCCCATTTCTGGGGAGGCTGGATGATATAGGGGAAAATGGCCTAAATTTGTTAGCAGATATGTGCGAGATTTTCCAAGTCAATGGCATAGAAACAAAAATCATTGCAGCAAGTATTCGAAACCCGGTTCATGTCACGGAAGCTGCAAAATTAGGAGCAGATTATGCAACAGTTCCATACGGCGTCCTAAGGCAGCTTTTTCGCCATCCTCTGACAGATGCTGGGATCGAGAAATTTCTAGCGGATTGGAAGAAACGTTAGGCGTAGTTTTACTCTCCATTCTGAAGTTCGGTTGAACTATAACCGGATTTTAAAACATCGAAATTGGCATCTTCCTGTCTGAAATCACAGATAAGCGGATGCCAATCTTTTTGTAAATTTAATAGTCGACCACAGCACAATGAAAGTTGTAAACACGTAAAATGTATGTAACAATAAGATATAAATAATAAATAGGATGACTTAATTCGAATTACAAACGAATTATGACAGAAGAAAGACACTTTCCGTGCATTACTAATTGGAAACAATGGTCAATAATTAAAAAGAGGAAAGAGGTGAAACCCCTGGTTTCTTGTCAGCACAACAGAAAAGACATATCAGTGAAGTTCTGGTATATCTTTGAAACCAGGGTTAGAAATTGGAAAGAGAACTTACGATGGAATTTGCTAGAGTAACGGAGGCGGCAGCGTTAGCGTCTGCGCGCTGGGTAGGGCTAGGAAATAAGGAAGCGGCTGATGATGCTGCAGTTGAAGCGATGCGAGCAGTTTTTGACACGATTCACATGGATGGTACGGTGGTAATTGGAGAAGGGGAAATGGACGAAGCCCCAATGCTTTACATTGGGGAACGTGTCGGAAATGGAGAAAGCCCACAATTGGATATTGCAGTTGATCCCCTGGAGGGAACTAACAGTTGCGCCAAAGGGATTCCTGGGGCGATTGCCGTTGTCGCGATTGCTGAGAAGGGTTGTTTACTTCACGCTCCAGACATGTATATGGATAAGATCGCAGTGGGTCCCTCTGCTGCTGGGAAGATAAGTTTGGATGCAACTGTACAGGAAAACGTCTCGAATGTGGCTAAAGCATTAGGAAAAGGTATGGAAGATATGACGGTTGTCATTTTGGACCGCCCACGTCATCAGAAACTGATTGACGATGTACGTGCATGCGGAGCGCGGGTTCGTCTCATTACTGATGGAGATGTTTCTCCGGCTGTAGCCTGTGCGTTTGAAGATTCGGGAGTTGATATGATGATGGGAGTTGGCGGAGCGCCTGAAGGTGTTCTTGCTGCGGCAGCTCTTCGTTGCATGGGGGGGGAAATGCAAGGACGTCTTTGGCCGGAAAATGATGAAGATGTCGCCCGGGCTAAAGCCCTAGGGATTGACGATGTCCAAAAGTTATTAACGATGGATGACTTGGTACGGACGGATGACGTTTTTTTTGCAGCGACTGGAATTACGGAAGGCCCCTTGCTGAGCGGGGTTACCTTTACCGCCAAAGGTGCATTGACACACACTGTGGTCATTCGAGGAAAAACGGGGACGGTTCGTTTTATCGAAGCACGTCACAGTTTTGACAAGAAACCTAAATATGCCATGAAAGGCTGTTAAATATATCCTTGACCGCACTGTGTTAGTTGTGCTAAAATAGTAAGAGTTGACTGAAACTGTGATTTAAGCAGGTGCTATAAAAGGGTGCCTTGATCCAAATGGGAAAGAAGGTGAAGACATGAAAGAAAAAATTCACCCAAAATATGAACAAACCACGGTGACATGTGCTTGCGGAGAAATTATCCCAACAGCAAGTACAAGAAAAGACATCAAAGTGGAAATTTGTTCGAAATGCCATCCCTTCTATACCGGGGTACAGCGGTTTGTCGATGTCGGCGGACGAGTTGATCGGTTTAAAAAGAAATACGGGATGTAGTAAACAACGGCCTGCGGTCGTTGCTGGTGGAAAAGCAGAGCGCAAGCTCTGCTTTTTGCGTAATAGACTGCAGCGAAGTGCGAAGCGCGAGATTAGGACGAGAGGTACGAAGCGCGATATGTTAGTAAAGCACGATATTTGACGCATTGAGCCTCGAACCTCTCGCATCGAACCTCGATATATTAGATGAGGAGGAAGTTGGGATGGGTAGACCAGTCCAATATGGCGGGCAAGCAGTCATAGAAGGGGTTATGATGCGTGGGCCTCGTGAGAGTGCTATTGCGGTCAGGCTACCAAATGGCGAGATTGAGGTTACTCGCCTGGAGATTAATACATGGGCGAAAAAACCTATTTTTAAATTACCATTGCTTCGAGGATTTGTGGCACTAGTGGATTCTCTAATTATAGGAACGCGGGCCTTAACCTTTTCGGCAAATCGTTCAATGGGAGAGGAAGAGGACGGAGAAGAAGAGGGTGGCTCAGAACTTGGTTTTTGGGAATTGGCTCTAACCATTGGGTTAGCTTTTGGTCTAGGTCTTCTGCTTTTTGTCGCTTTGCCGACCGGTATGGCGCACTTGCTTCGAGGACGGGTAACTGGGGCCGTGTGGCAGAATCTTTTGGAGGGCTCAATACGCCTCGTTGTGTTTTTTTTGTATATTTTAGTGATTTCCCGACTTAAAGATATCCAACGGGTTTTTCAATATCATGGGGCAGAGCATAAAGCGATTTTTACCTATGAAGCAGGGGAGGCGCTCACGGTAGAAAATGCGCGGCACTTTCCCAGGTTGCATCCGCGCTGCGGGACAAGTTTTCTTCTAATTGTGGTAGTTGTAAGCATCTTTGTCTTTGCTTTTGTGGGTTTGAATCCTTTGTGGTGGCGTTTACTTTCCCGCATGATTCTTATGCCTTTCGTGGCTGGGATTGCTTATGAAATCCTTAAATTTTCTTCACGGCATTTGGAAACGCCGTGGCTTCGTTGGCTGATAGTTCCCGGCTTGTTACTACAGAAATTAACCACGCAGGAACCGGATGATGCTCAGTTAGAAGTCGCACTTGCTGCATTAAAAGACGTTTTAGATTCAGGTCAGGAACTAACGTAAATTTGGGGTGTGAAAAATGTTAGAGAAGCTTTACGAGATTGAACGAAAATATGATGAATTCACGGAACTGCTTAGTGACCCGGAGATCATTGCCAATCAGAATGATTGGCAAAAATATGCCAAAGCTCAGGCTGGTATGACGAACCTTGTCACAGCATTTAGGGAATATCAGGAAGTACTCCATGGTCTTGAGGATACGGAAAACCTTCTCAAGGAAAAACTCGACTCGGACATGCAGGAGATGGCAGAGCAAGAGCGAGATGAATTGCGGAACGTTTCTCTGGAACTTGAAGAAAGGATCCGTGTTCTTCTCTTGCCGAAGGATCCATTGGATGAGAAAAACGTTATCATGGAAATTAGGGCCGGAGCAGGCGGCGATGAAGCTGCTTTGTTTGCTGGTGATCTTTATAAAATGTATACTCACTATGCAGAAGGCCAGGGCTGGAAAGCAGAAGTGCTCAGTGCCAGTTACACAGACATTGGTGGCTATAAGGAAATCATCTTCCTGCTCGAAGGGAATGGAGCCTATAGCAAACTAAAATTTGAGAGTGGCGTGCATCGAGTTCAACGGATTCCCTCAACAGAATCCGGGGGAAGGATTCACACCTCTACGGCCACAGTTGCCGTTCTTCCCGAGGCGGAAGAGGTGGAAGTTTCTATTAATCCGAACGACTTGCGCATTGATGTTTTTTGTTCTAGCGGACCCGGCGGACAGTGCGTGAATACCACGCAATCGGCGGTACGAATTACCCATCTGCCCACGGGAATAATAGCGTCTTGTCAGGACGAAAAATCTCAGCTTAAGAACAAAGAGAAAGCCTTACGCGTCTTGCGTGCTCGCATACTGGAGAAAGCGCAAGATGAAGCTAGTGGAGAGCAGGCGTCTGAGCGTCGAAGTCAGGTGGGCACTGGAGACCGGAGTGAGCGGATTAGAACGTTTAACTTCCCTCAGGGACGGGTCACAGACCATCGCATTGGCTTAACGTTGCATCGCCTTGAGACAATCCTTGCAGGTGACTTAGAGGAGATCATCCAAGCTCTAATCACTTCAGACCAGGCAGAACGCCTAAAGGCTGAGATCGAATAAACGATATTTGAAGTTTGATATTCGAATCACGAATATCGAACTTCGAATATTAAACGGGGGGTTAAGCGGTTTTGAAGGTGCTTGAAGGAATGCATTGGGGTCAGACCGCACTCTTGGAAAAAGGCATAGAAAATGCTCGCTTTGACGCAGACTTAATATTAGCTGAAGTTTTAGGTCTGCCGCATCGCGACCGCCTCTATCTTGATCTTGAGCGTAATCTGTCTGAGCAAGAGGAAGTGGACTATCGGGTGAGTGTTGCTCGTCGCGCTGGGCGCGAGCCTCTGCAATACATCTTAAAGCGGGCTGAGTTTATGGGTCTTTCCTTCTGTATTGATGAACGTGTACTGATACCGCGTGCAGATAGCGAGATTCTGATAGAGAAGTGGCTGGATCTCGTAAGAATGGAAGAAGGACAAGATCGGGACCGCTTAATCAAGGTCGCAGATCTTTGTACTGGAAGTGGGGCACTTGCTATATCGATGGCCTATTATTATCCTAAAGCGAAGGTCGTTGGGACGGATCTTTCGTCAGACGCCTTAGATGTTGCGCGTCAGAATGCTGTGCGTTTAGGAGTATCAGTGCAGTGGCGACAGGGGGACTTTGTGGCGCCTATTCAGGGAGAACTATGGGACTTTATTATTACAAATCCCCCTTATGTTTCCTTGGAGGACTATAGATTGTGCGCTCCAGAGATTTTTCATGAACCCCCTATGGCGTTTCTAGGGGGAGCAGACGGTTTAGATTTTTATCGTCGTTTGGCAGAAGAGATACGCTCGTTACTGAATCATCAGGGGAAGCTGCTTATGGAAATCGGCTGGAATCAGGCTGAGGCAGTTTGTGAAATATTTGAGAATAAGGGTTTTAAAACACAGGTTTTTCCGGATTTTGCGGGGCGTGACCGGGTGATCTTAGTGAGGTGAGCATAGATGCAGACAAAACGAATATATATTGATCCCATCCACCCCGAAGCGGAACTATTAATAGAGGGTGTAAAGTGGCTGCAAGCTGGGGAGCTGGTAGCCTTTCCGACAGAAACGGTCTATGGATTAGGAGCCAATGCCTTAGATGCGGTAGCTTGTAGCAAGATTTTCGAGGCAAAAGGGCGTCCTCAGGATAATCCTTTAATTGTGCATGTTTGTAATCGTGCGATGGCCAACATGCTGGTTAATGAGTGGACGCCGGAAGCTGAGCTTTGCGTTCAACATTTCTGGCCGGGCCCGTTGACGTTAGTCTTACCCAAAAGGGCCAATGTCCCGGATATCGTGACAGGAGGGCTGGCCAACGTGGCAATTCGTATGCCTAGTCATCCGGTTGCTCTCCGCCTGATCGAAAAAACCGGGCTTCCGATTGCCGCGCCAAGTGCGAACCTCTCAGGGAGGCCCAGTCCGACAAGCGGAAGTCATGTATGGCAGGATATGAAAGATAAGATTCCGTTGATCCTTGATGGGGGGGCTTGTCCGGTTGGAGTGGAATCAACTGTGCTCGATGTGAGTGGAGAAGTCCCCACCATCCTTCGTGCTGGCGGAATTTCTAAGGAACAGTTAGAGGTGGTTTTGGGCGTGGTTCAGATGGACAATCCGTCGGAGAACCAGGCCCCCAAAGCACCGGGGATGAAATATAGGCACTATGCTCCTCGAGGAGAGATGATTCTCATGATTGGTCTTCGCGAGCGCGTTGTACAGCGGATGGCAGAGGAGATTCAAAGAGGACATGCAAGGTTGAAAAAAGTGGGAATTTTGTGTACTTTAGAAAGTGCACCATTATTGCAAACTCGGTTTCCCGATCTCTTGTTTGTGCTCGGCTCAGAAGATCGCCCAGAAGAAATTGCGAGTAATTTATTTGAAGGGCTGAGATTGTGCGATGAAAGGGGAATGGATCTAATTATTGCTGAAGGAGTCAAAGAAAAAGGTTTGGGGACCGCTATTATGAATCGCTTGAAACATGCGGCTGGTCAGCGGATCCAACACCTGATCTAGGAGCACAATGCATTATGCCCCTACTACTATTAAACCCTTTCCTGCGCATATACTTAAGCGAGATAGGAGGGAAGGGTATTGAATTTAGTATGGGTTGTCGCAGTTGCAATTGCCCTGGGAGCAGATGCATTCTCCTTGTCCCTGGCAATCGGTTTGGCGGGGATTAGGAAGCGCATGGTCTTACATTTGTCGTTAGTGGTAGCAGTTTTTCATGTGCTCATGCCGCTTGGCGGGATGATGCTGGGTCAGGCTCTGGGAGCTGTTCTCGGACGATTCGCAAGTCTGACTGGGGCCTTGGTCCTTATTGGGTTAGGAGGGCGAATGCTTTATAAAGTATATCGACCTACCACAGAACATTTTTCTTTTGGCAAGGCGAGGGAGGCCATGTTCCATAAAGAGTTATCCACCAACGCTTCCCTTAGCGGATTTGGCATTTATGTGTTAGCGCTGAGTGTGAGCTTAGACGCCTTAAGCGTCGGGTTTTCGCTGGGGACGATCAAAGCTGATATCGTAATAACGGTCATGATCATAGGCCTGGTAGCTGGCTTGATGACCGGGATGGGCTTGGTTTTGGGCCGTGTGATGGGAACGTGGTTGGGAGATAAGGCGGAACTGCTCGGCGGATTGGCGTTGTTTCTGATCGGGATCAAATTGCTTTTTTGAAAGGATTGGAGTGCAGTTTTATGAGCTTAAAACTTTTGTTTATTTGTACGGGAAACACATGCCGGAGTCCGATGGCGGAGGAATTAGCTCGTGAGATGTTTGGCGAGGCAGTTCAAGTCAGTTCGGCAGGGATGGGAGCTTGGGAAGGGGAGAAAGCCAGCGCCTATGCACTAGCGGTTCTTAAAGAACAAAATTTAGATCTCTCCAGGCATCGTTCTAAGAAAATTAGCGTTGACCTATTGGCGGAGGCAGATTGGATTATTCCGATGACCCAAGCCCAAGAGGAAAGCTTGAGGCGTCTATTTCCTCAATTCATACATAAGACCCGCTATTTAGGGGATTGGGGAGAACATAAACGTGACATTCGGGATCCTTGGAGTGGTTCGCTAGAAGCTTATCGTCAGACAGCACAAGAGATTGGTGAATTATTAAGCGTGTTAAAGCTGTATTTGAATTAGAATAAGATGGGCAAAAGATGTCTACACTAGCGACTTAAACGTCGCTTTATTTGTGTTTTTGCAGGGATTTTGTTACTATCTGTAGAACTGAAATAATAGAAAAGATGGAGGTTTGAACATGAGAGTTGCGCTGGGGGCGGATCATGGTGGTTATGAACTCAAGGAAGCCATTCGTACGCATTTAGAAACACAGGGATTAGACGTCCTAGATTTGGGAACCAATTCGACCGACTCTGTGGATTACCCAAAGTACGGATTTGCGGTAGGAAATGCCATCATAAAGGGAGAAGCAGACTTAGGAATTGCGGTCTGTGGAACGGGGCTGGGGATTTCTATTGCCGCGAATAAGATCTCAGGAATCCGTGCTGTAGTCTGCACAGAGACCTTTTCGGCACGGATGGCCAGAGAACATAATAATGCCAATGTTTTAACACTGGGTGGACGGGTGACTGGCGTTGGGCTTGCTCTTGACATTGTGGACATCTTTTTGAAAACAGAGTTCGCAGGGGGTAGGCATGCCCGTCGTGTGAATTTAATTTCGGATATTGAATGCGGTGGGAAAATTAGTTAAAGCCAAAAAGAGGAGGAGAACCTTTCTCGTGGAAAAAATTGTTGTAGATAGATTGCAGGAGATGGCCCAAGTTTGGGATGGTGTACTTGATGCCTTTTTCCTTAGGGCTAATCTACGCTTGCGTCAGATCATCGTTTTGGGGTGTAGTACAAGTGAAGTCATCGGTCAACAGATTGGACAGGGAAGCAGTTTGGAGATTGCCGAGATGCTACTTCCACCCTTATTGGAACGTGTTCAACAGCAGGGACTCTTTCTAGCTGTCCAGGGGTGTGAACATATTAACCGGGCGTTGGTAGTAGAAGAGGCGTGCGTAGATCACTATAGATTAGAGGCTGTTACGGTGTTGCCAGCTTTGCATGCTGGTGGTGCGATGACAGTCAAGGCGTGGGAGAATTTTACTTCCCCGGTTATGGTGGAGCAAATTCAAGGGCATGCCGGAATTGATATCGGAGATACGTTTATCGGTATGCATCTTCGCCCGGTGGCGATACCCATTCGCATACATGTGAAGGAACTGGGAGCAGCACACTTAACCCTTGCACTCACCCGCCCACGCCTCATAGGTGGGCCTCGAGCCGTGTACACCTTGTAGGGCACGATGCTTCGTGCCCACCTTACTTACGGTACGACAACACGACGGATAAGGCGCGAAGCAGCGTGCCCTCCCATTATAGGAGTGAAATAAAAGTGGATTATATTAATCAGTGGGTAAAACTACAAGACCCAGAAATCGCGAAAGCTATTGAGCAAGAAGAGAACCGCCAGAGAAATACTATTGAGTTGATTGCCTCTGAGAACTTTGTCAGTCGTGCAGTGATGGCTGCACAAGGGTCTGTTTTAACCAACAAATACGCCGAAGGATATCCAGGGAAACGGTATTATGGCGGATGTGAATATGTTGATGTGGTCGAAAATCTAGCTCGGGAACGTGTTAAAAAAATATATGGAGCAGAGCACGCGAATGTCCAGCCTCATTCTGGTGCCCAGGCCAATACGGCAGTCTATTTTGCTATGTTGAAACCCGGAGACACAGTGCTTGGAATGAATTTATCTCATGGAGGCCACTTGACTCATGGTAGTCCAGTAAATATTTCGGGGGTATATTTTAACTTTGTTTCTTACGGTGTCGATCCCAAGACGGAATGTATTGACTATGAACAGGTTCGACAGTTAGCACACGTTCATCATCCAAAGATGATCGTTGCCGGGGCAAGTGCTTATCCGCGAACCATTGACTTTGCTAAATTGCGTGGAATAGCAGATGAAGTCGGTGCTTATTTAATGGTAGATATGGCGCACATCGCCGGGCTCATAGCCGTAGGTTTGCATCCATCGCCCGTTCCTTATGCGCATTTTGTGACATCAACAACCCATAAGACCTTACGAGGGCCACGTGGCGGCATAATTCTCTGTAAGGCTGAGTACGCACAAGCGATTGATAAGGGGATTTTCCCTGGAATTCAGGGCGGGCCGTTGATGCACGTCATTGCGGCTAAAGCGGTAGCTTTTGGCGAAGCGCTACAACCTGAATTTAAAATGTACCAAACCCGTATTCTGGAAAATGCTAAAACCTTAGCTCAAGCACTGTTGGATAGAGGATTTCGCCTTGTCTCAGGAGGAACGGATAACCACCTAATTCTTATGGATGTACAGACTAAAGATATTACTGGGAAAGACGCTGAAACCATACTAGATGAAGTTGGTATCACTGTAAATAAAAATACTATTCCTTTTGAAAAGCAGAGTCCTTCTATCACAAGTGGAATTCGCCTTGGCACTCCCGCGGTCACGACGCGCGGGATGAATACGGAGGCGATGCAGGAGATCGCGGAGGCGATAGACCTCACCTTGACCTCGCGTGGAGAAACTGATAAACTGGCCAAAGCACGGGAAATTGTCAGCTCATTATGCGCCGAATATCCCTTGCATTCAAATATAGATTAGGAGTTGAGCCTTCAAATATGGCAGATGTTCACGTACTTAATCATCCTCTCATTCAACATAAGTTGTCTCTTATTCGTGATGAGAGAACAGGCTCAAAGGAGTTCAGAGAACTGGTAGAGGAAGTTGCGATGTTGATGGCCTATGAAGTAACACGCGATTTTGCCCTCCAAGAAATAGAAGTTAAAACACCGGTTGCGAATGCCAAAACCAAAGTGCTTGCTGGCCGAAAAGTAGGCTTGGTTCCAATCCTACGTGCAGGGTTAGGGATGGTTGACGGAATGCTTCGCTTGATTCCTGCGGCAAAGGTCGGACATGTCGGCCTTTATCGCGACCCAGAGACCCTTCTGCCCGTTGAATACTATTGTAAGTTGCCAAGCGATATTGCGGAGCGTGACCTTATCGTCATTGATCCCATGTTGGCAACGGGTGGGTCGGCGTCTGCAGCAATTAGGTTTCTGAAAGATCGCGGTGCCAAAAACATTAAGTTGATGTGTTTAATTGCCGCTCCGGAAGGAGTTCTCGCTGTGCAAAAGGCTCACCCTGATGTGGATATTTTCGTAGCTGCAGTGGATGAGCGACTTAACGAACACGGGTATATAGTACCGGGTCTTGGAGATGCAGGGGACCGGTTGTTCGGTACGAAATAATGGCACAGGGAAAACGTCCGAGTTGGGATAGCTATTTTATGCAAATGGCGCAAGTGGTTGCCAGGCGTTCAACGTGCCTGCGCCGCCAGGTTGGGGCTGTGATGGTCAAAGATAGACAAATTTTAAGCACAGGATATAATGGGAGTCCTTCTGGACTCATACATTGTGCTGAAATTGGTTGTTTAAGGCAAAGTTTAAACATTGCATCAGGGGAACGTATGGAAATCTGTCGTGCTGTACATGCTGAACAAAACGCACTAATACAGGCGGCAAAACATGGGGTCGCTATTGCAGGGGCGGATCTCTATACGACGCATCAACCTTGCGTACAATGTACAAAAATGTTAATCAATGTTGGGATACGTCGTGTCGTTTATATTCAGCCCTATCCTGATTCTCTTGCTGATGTAATGGCCAGAGAATCAGACTTGGAGTTAATCCTGCTTGCGGAAGAAGATCTATGATATATGAAGCTTGCTCTTCCTATTTAACGATTGATCACTCGATCGAAAGGGAGTAAAAACGTGAAAGATCATAAGAAAGTGATGATCGTGTTTGGGACACGCCCGGAGGCCATAAAAATGGCTCCCGTGATTCATGCACTTCGACAGAAGGCGTCAATCTACTGTCAAGTTACCGTGACGGCTCAGCACCGTGAGATGCTGGATCAGGTTTTAGAGTTGTTCGAAATAGTCCCTGATTTTGATCTAAACCTCATGAAGCAGGGCCAAACCTTAACTGATATCACTTCGCGAGCACTCTGCGAGCTCAGAGGGATTTTGGAGAGTGAGCTCCCTGATCTGGTATTGGTTCATGGAGACACAACAACCACGTTCGTGGCCGCACTGGCCGCTTTTTATGCGCAAATCCCAGTTGGACATGTTGAAGCCGGTTTGCGAACGGGTAACAAGTATTCGCCGTTTCCTGAAGAAATGAATCGTAAACTGACCAGCGTTCTTACTGATCTACATTTTGCTCCCACGGAAACTGCGAAAAGGAATCTTTTACTCGAAGGCATTGAACAGGAAAAGATCTTTGTAACCGGTAATACAGTCATTGATGCTTTACTGGCCACGGTGAAACCAGAGTATAGTTTTCTTGACCCTCACATTCAAACACTCCTTAAACAGGGAAAACGATTGCGGATGATTTTGGTCACAACTCATCGCCGGGAAAATCTCGGTGAACCAATGCGTCAAATTTATCAGGCTTTGCATAGTACGCTTGAATTATTCCCAGATACATATGTTATATTTCCAGTACATAAAAATCCAGAGGTTCGGAAAGTGGTCGAGGAAGTACTAGGGTCTCATCCGAGGATCAATCTGGTTGAGCCCATGGGCTATGAACCATTTGTAAATCTTATGGCACGGTCGCATTTGATCTTGACAGATTCTGGAGGAATTCAGGAAGAAGCCCCTTCGCTAGGTATACCAGTCTTAGTGGTGAGGGATACTACAGAACGTCCGGAAGCTTTGGAAGCTGGGACGGTTTCACTCGTTGGGATAGAGTACGATAGCGTATTTAAGGAACTGAAGCGCTTGCTTAGTGATCAGAGTGCCTATCAAAAGATGGCAATGGCCTGTAATCCCTTTGGAGATGGATGTGCAGCTAAGCGGATTGCGGACATTATCCAAGGAAGTTAAGCTCGGCGATAAGTTCACAATGACGTATTAATATATAG
>DATMYU010000421.1:0-2589 GCA_035560775.1 Desulfosporosinus sp. | reverse complement strand
CCCCAGTTCAATTCAGATGGATCTCTCAAAGCATTTATCGGTTCATTCAAAGACATCACTGAGCACAAAAGAGCAGGACAATTACTCATAGAAAGTGAACTGAAATTCCGGTCTCTTGTTCAATACGCTCTAGAAGGAATTCTGATACTTGATCTTCAAGGCAATATTCTCTTTCTGAACAATGCAGCAGCTCAGACATTTGAAGTAGATGATAGTCCTTCGTGTATTGGCAGGAATGTGATGGAATTTGTTGCACCTGATTCTCAGGAAGATGTCAGAAATGATTTTATTCAGGTATCTCAGGGTCATGATGCATTCCTTGCACAGTATCATATCATTTCAGATAAAGGAAATCGTTTTTCTGTTGAAAGCATTGGTAAGGTCATTACGTATGAAGGAAAGCCGGCGGATCTCATATCAATCAGAAATATAACCCGCCTTTCTATTTCATAACCAGCATAACCTGAAAAAAATAAAGCAGGTAAGACATGATCCTTTCTTCACCCCCGGATCCATCGCACAAGTCCACCGACCAGACTGATATGATCCATTGAAACTCCGGCTAGTACCACGGGATTAACCGTAAGGGTTCCATCCTCTTCTTCTTCAATACTGCCGAGAATCACAGATGCAAAATCCAGGCTGGCAGTTGCCAGAAGTATGTACTGTCTTAACATGAGAATACCCATTCCGCACCCCTAACCTTTCGCACAATATTTACCTAAAAGGTAACAAGGATATATGTCGCCACTTTTCACCGATCTAATGCATCCGCTCATTCTACTCCCTTTTAACCCATTTGATCTGTTTAGTTATACCCCAATGAACTCCGTATCAAACCTTACTAATTGAAGAATTAACCCGATTTGATCCATTCTATCTGTCATTTTTGCCTCGATGTAGATTCGATTGTCATCAGAAATCATTGTAAAGAGGGACAAAATCCAAACAACAGTATCTGAGTTTGGTCTGATAAGTGGCCTGTTATTAGAATTAATATTTGGAGGTTTCTCCAATGATTCAAGTTCAGTATGAGCAATAACCCTTAAAATTCCGTGCATCAGGACGCTAAAGTACAACATTGTCATCAATGCCATGATCCTTTCTGGCTTTTCTAAAAATATTGTAGCAGCAACAAGAGGCTCCTTTAAAAGCATGAAATTGTGTTCAACTTTGTTTTGCCCTTTATATTGGAGGAGAATCTCGCTGGGCGATAACTGTTCAGGAGGGATATTTGTTAGTAATGCAAAAGTGGATGCTTTCTGTCTTTTTTCCTCAATATTGGATTCATTTCGAAGAATTTGCCTGTATGAAACCTTCCATGAAACAACAACAACTGGTGGTTTTGAGTTCTTCCCCGGCCTTCCTCTTGGCCTTTTTAGCGATTCTGTTTTTGTAATAACCAGATCAGCATAAACTAAATTAGAAGAGAACTCTTTAGTAAACCTGTTTACTTCGGCAATTGCATCAGGTTCACATGCAAATTCCTTTTTCTGCAAAATGGAAAGAGCTTCATTCAGAGAATTCATTGCCTTTTCTATTGCTCTTTGGACTTTCTTCTCTCCATCAGATGTTTGATACAGATGGATGAAGCAATGAATACCATAGATTGCGACATTGGCAGTGTAGACTGAATATTTTGATGATTGTCTGGCTTTGGGATGATCACAACAGGATCCAAGATGAAACCATTTATCTTCAGCAAATGCTTGAACTCTAATCTTTTCAGCGATTTTTTTGTGAAAATTTTCAGGTATTCTCGAAATAAACCGGATTGGATGATCACCCTTTGTAAGTAGTTCAAAGTTGGGTTGAGTAAGCAACTTTGAGTCGGCAATATAGATGTATTTTGTAAAATCAGGACCAAATATCTGTTTTAGTTTGAGGATAACTTCATTATTATACGTACAATCGGCTTTATTGCCATCTAATGGACTGCAATAGAGAATTAATCCATCTCCATCCGTTACCATTCCTGTCTGAATCTGTTTGAGATCATTTCTTTTCTGTTTGCTGTAACCGTAGGTGATTGTTAAAGGAGGAACATATCCATCGTCTGGAATGTAGTCACCGTAGAGAACATGACTTGTTGTGTCTGAATGAAGGATCCAATTTTCAGCGAGATCAAAGGTTAATCTTACTGATAATGAGATAGAAAGAAACAGTTTAGAGCAGTCTGCATCGTAGATTCGATCAAGAACCCTACCAAAGAGATCATCGTTAAGATCAGCAGGATCAATTGCTTCTCCCACAAGCAGTTCAAGATCAATTCCACTGTAAGATTCGTGAATTCTTGATAACGGTATTTTTCGGAGGGCTGACACGAAAGGAAGCAATACAAGTAATTGAGCGAGGACGCCTGGACTATATTTCCATTGGGTTTCATCCCACTCAACTATTTTATTAACTTGATCAATGAAATGAAGGCGGTTTAAATAACCGGCGATTATGATCAACTGTAAAGGAGTACTGTATGAAGTTTTCTTGGCGGATTGAATGGTTTCTTGAAGCTCTTTCTTCAGGCTCCTTAAACGTGCAGAGGGTGTCGAGGATTTTTTTCGTCTGGACATTCTGCACTATTAATATTGC
>DATMYU010000420.1:0-2096 GCA_035560775.1 Desulfosporosinus sp. | reverse complement strand
ACAGATTTTAATGATAAAGTATCTAAACGATACCTGAAAAGAGGAGAGCATAAATGTGTGAGAAGGTTATCGATAAAACAGATTCCGAAGAGAATCTGCTGTGCCCGATTCGTTATACCATAGATATTGTAGGTGGTAAGTGGAAGCTGCCAATAATTTGCATGCTTGCCGGCGGACTGCCGATAAGGTACAGCAGCATCAAGCGTAAGTTGACGGGTATCACAAATATGATGCTAGCCCAATCGCTAAAAGAATTGGAAGCATCTGGTATTGTTCATCGCGAACAGTATAATGAAATTCCGCCCAGAGTCGAATACACACTGACTGCTAAAGGCAAAAGCATTATTTCGCCCTTGGTGAAGTTGGCCGAATGGGGAGGAGGCCATATGCAAGAGGATAAGACATGCACTGCTTTCTGCGCTATATGCAAATCGATAAAATAGCAGTTTGGTTTATCCGTGTGGGAGAATGCTCTTAAAGACCCAGTGGAAGTTTGAAATGTCTAATAATAGACAGGGCTACGGCTGGAACGCAAAGAGAATTCAGGTTTTTTGGGGAGGATAGTGTTTATGACTAGGAGATGTATGAAAGATCTAGATATCTTTTCCGCTTTAAGTCACTCCGAGCGTGAGCAGATCGGTGATCTCGCTCTCAAGAAAACATATCGCAAAAATGAGCCGGTTTTTGCCGAAGGAGCCGAGGCGGACTCGATTTACCTTATTAAATCCGGTAGGGTGAAGCTCTATAAGACATCCGAAGATGGTAAGGAATTTATACTCGACTACTTGAAATCTGAAGATATTTTTGGCGAGGTCACTTTTTTTGAGAACGCTACTCACACCATGAATGCCATGGCCATGGAAGACACCTTTATATGCTGTTGCACTAAGGAACTTTTTGTCAAGCTCTTAAACAACCCGCAAACGGCGCTCAAAATTGTCCAGTATCTGGGCAAAAAAATGAATGCGTATACTGAGCACATGTCCCATACCGCCTTTAAAGATGTAAGAGGCAGGGTGCTAGGCGTGCTTTGCCGACTAGCGGAAAGCTATGGGACACGAACCAACGCCGGACTTACCATAACATTGGATCTCACACATCAGGATATCGGCTGCCTTGTCAACGCCTCTCGTGTTATGGTGACAAATGTGTTAGGTGAATTGCGCAAAGAGGATCTGGTTCATATTGAAGGTCATCGTATTACTTTGCCTGTTAAATGTACTACGATGTATCAGAATCAGACCATCTCGGAAAATTATTAGCTTTTTCCTTTTGCCAGCGCTCCGCATGCGGCTGAAAGAATCGTGACAAAAGTGGGCCTATCATCTTTTAATAGAACATGCCCCTGCAAATAAAAGCGAGGCATGTTCTGCTTTTTTGAAGTGAGTTACACCGCCAGCAACTTTCGCAGGTTTTCCAGATTGATAGAAACGGTCTCAATCGGAACTTCAGCAAACTCAAAAAAATCCAGTATCTTTTCATCTTCTATGGGGACTAATCCGGTATCCAAAAGGACAATACGTTCGTAAAAACCAAAGTTTTGGCGGGCATCGACTTTATCCCACTTTAGACCATCCTCAAATATTTGCCGCCAGTTGTTAAGCCAGCCTGCCGTCAAATAAAACGTCTGCGCTTCTTTATCCATGTCAGCCATTTTGTCGCCAAGGAGTATTTCAATACAGTTTCGAGCCTGGGCGACACGGCATCCGTTCCGAGCAACAAGGTCTTTCATTTCTGGATGACAACCCGTCCCGAATAACAGCGTCAAGTTCTCTTTGTCATCATAGCCTTGAATGGCATTGGACACAGAAGACAGTAGCTTTTTCAGATCCACATGAAGAGCGGCATCCAGGTAACGTATTTCAACATTTTCATCTTTCAAGACATGCTCAATTTCATCTTTTAATATACCGCAACACAAAAATTGTTTCGGTTTATCACTCATGGATAGTACCTCCTGTCATTATTGAGAGTACAGCTAGCCTTCACCCTCATGATAACACGCAAAATGCTACCAAGCTGTAAAACATTTTACAAGAACTGCATATTAAAATCCCCTAAAACGGTTCTTATAGCATACCATTTTGATTTATGGT
>DATMYU010000419.1:0-9592 GCA_035560775.1 Desulfosporosinus sp. | reverse complement strand
GTATAGTAGGCATAGTATAGTCAACTTAGAGACCTAGGTTTATGTGCATAGAAAGGAGGGGAGACCATGGCAGATTTCTTATCTCAATTTCAAAATTTTGGGTTACTGAGTGCTATCGATATCCTTGTAGTGGCAGTGGTCTTCTACCAATTTTACATGCTCATTAAACGGACGCGTGCTGTGCAGTTGGTCAAGGGTGTGATGGTTCTTCTGGTTGTCTATTTGCTGGCCAGATATTTTCAGCTTAAAACCATCAGCTGGTTGTTAGATAAAATTTTACAGATGTTTGTCTTCGCTATACCTGTCGTTTTTCAGCCTGAGCTGAGAAAGGCGTTAGAGCAACTAGGCCGAGGGAGCTTTTTTACGCGTCATCCCTTAGCTCCTGGAGTGGATAATCTGGAACAAGTCGTGGAAGAATTAGTGCGCTGCACGCAAGTTCTTTCCAAGAACCGTATAGGAGCCTTAATTGTAATGGAACGGGAAACTGGAGTTCAAGATTTTGTCGAAACTGGGATTAAGATTGACGGGGTGGTTTCCTCTGAGTTTCTGGTCAATATATTTATTCCCAATACGCCGCTGCATGATGGTGCTGTGATTGTTCGGCAGGATCGTGTGGCTGCGGCTGGGTGCTTTCTCCCGTTATCGGTAAATCCCAATATCCAAAAGGAATTGGGTACACGCCATAGAGCGGCTTTAGGGTTGACGGAAATTACTGATGCATTAGCCATTGTTGTTTCAGAGGAAACAGGGGCTATTTCTGTTGGAATAGATGGAGCACTTACACGATTTATGGATGATAAAATGTTGCGAGAATTATTGCTAAGGGAACTCGAAATCAAGAGTAGATCCCTATCAATGATTCCATTTTGGAGGCGGTAGATCATGCATAATTTGTTGCGGCGAAACCTCGGAGTCAAGATAATTTCGTTCCTATTCGCCATTCTCTTTTGGCTTTTCGTGATGAATCAAGGAACAACCGATTCGATCACTGGCGAACAGACCCTCACGATCCCGCTCGTGGCCAGTGGAGTGCCTCAAAATATGGTCCTTATGAGCCGGCTTCCTTCAGTCCGTGTTCGTTTGCAAGGGATCAACCCCAGCGCCAATATTAAAGATTTATATGCCCAGATTGACCTTTCTAGTGGTGTGCCAGGGGAACGCACTTATGACATAAAGGTCAATCCTCCGACGGGTACACGTGTGGTTGATATTCAGCCAGCCAACACTAAATTAACATTGGATACGGTTCAGGAGAAGACGGTCTCGGTTGGGGCTACTGTTACCGGTAATCCTGCCGACGGATTTCAGTTGGGCACCCCTTATACAAAACCTTCAGCGGTCAATGTTCGTGGACCTAGTTCTATTCTCGGTGCGCTAGACAAAGTGACCGTGGAAATCAGCGCAACGGGTGCTACTGAGACAATTCAAGTTTCTCGGCCGGTAAGTTTTCGAGATAAAGATGGGAAACCTATTTTCGGACCGGACCCGAGCGCAGATATTTTAAGTGCTTATCCGAGCAGTGTGGATGTAATTGCTCCGGTTATGACGAAGGGGCTTTCGTCGAAGATGATTCCCTTAAAAGTAACGAGTAACGGGACACCAGCTCAAGGTAAGGTCTTGCGTTCATTAATCGCTTCTCCTGCCAGTGTGCAGGTTCTAGGTACCACTAAGGCCTTGCAAGGCTTTGATACGTTGAATCTAGGCCCGGTGGATATTAGTAACCTTACGGAAGATAAGACGTTTCAGATTCCGGTCAATAAAGTAACCTTACCGTCAGGGGTTTCGTTTCAGGATGGAACTACCTTGAGTATTATTGCCCAAATTGGGGCAGGTACTGTCCAAAAGAATCTCTCCGGAGTAGTAGTTCAAATCCGTAATATTGAGGCAGGTTTAGAAATCGATAAACCTGCTCCCCCCGTCGATATTGTTGTCGAGGGGCTTTCCGATATCTTAAACAATTTAACATCCGAACAGATTCAACTCTGGGTTGATGCCTCCGGCCAGGCGGCAGGAAATCATGCCGATGCAAAAGTATACTGGCAACTCCCTTCGGGTGTAACAATGCCTACAACACCGCAAGCAAGTTATAGTCTCAAAGCTCAGTCAAAAGGAGAATAGTTTAGTGGATTTACTATGGACGAATGTGAGAATCCCTGTTGAAGAAGATATGTTGTTAATGGCTACAATGGCATGCAGGTTAAAAGTACCAGTGCAAAGCATCAGCGGTCTTCGCTTCCTGCGTCGTTCTTTGGATGCCCGCAAGAAACCCCAGCTCGTTTTTGTCTATACGGTTCAGTTCTCTCTTAATGTTCCAAGTTCGGAGGCGAGTCGTGTTTTAGCGCGGGTTCCCGGACTGAAGGAAGCTCCAATTGCGGTTCCTGTGTTCTGGCCTCAGCCAAGTGAAACGTTGCAACATCGGCCTGTGGTGATCGGATCCGGTCCCGCAGGTTATTTTGCCGCATTAGCCTTAGCTAGAAGAGGATACGCTCCGCTGGTTTTGGAACGTGGAGACTCGGTTGAAAAACGAACACGAAAGGTTCAGGAATTTTGGGATACAGGGAATTTAGATACTGAAAGCAATGTGCAGTTTGGGGAAGGTGGAGCAGGGACATTCTCGGATGGTAAGCTCACAACCCGAATTCAGGATCGACGGATTTCCGATGTATTAGAGACGTTCGTCAAGCACGGGGCCCCAGCAGAGATTCAATACTTAGCTAAGCCACATATCGGGACAGATATTCTTAAAAGTGTGGTCAAAGGAATTCGTAAAGAAATCGAGTCTTTGGGCGGCGAGATCCGTTTTCGAGCGAAGGTCACGGGCTTGATGCAATCGTCCGGCTGTCTGGGTAGGGTCGTTGTTAACGGTGACGAAGAAATCCCTGCCGAGGCCGTCATTCTCGCTGTTGGGCACAGCGCTCGAGAGGTTTATGAATTTCTATATGCTTCGAACATCACGCTGGAGAAAAAGGCCTTTGCTATTGGTCTGCGGGTAGAACACCCTCAGGCACTTATCAATCTATCTCAGTACGGAGTTGAGGAACACCCTCATGTCGGTCCCGCGGATTATCAACTGACTTACCAGGATGTGAAGACAAGTCGGGGGGCCTACGCTTTTTGTATGTGCCCAGGAGGAAGGGTTGTGGCAGCAGCTTCGGAAGAGGGTGGAGTTGTCACAAACGGTATGAGCGGATATAATCGGGATACGAACATTGCCAATAGTGCAATTGTCGTAACTGTCGGTGCGGATGACTTTTCCACCATACATCCACTAGCTGGTCTCGAATTTCAAAGGGAATGGGAACATAAAGCGTTTTTGGCAGGAGGGCAAGATTACAAGGCTCCGGCTCAACGAGTCAAAGATTATTTGGAAGGGCGCGTGTCGGATCACTTTGATTTGTTATCGAGTTATACACCCGGTATTGTTCCCTGCGAGTTACATGCTGTGCTCCCGACGCCTGTAGGAGATGTGTTAGGTCGGGCGCTGCGGGTTTTCAATGGTAAAATCAAAGGGTTTGCGGGGGACAAGGCGACGTTGACTGGGATCGAGTCAAGGACAAGTTCACCCATCCGCATTGTGCGAAATGCTCAAGGTGAATCCTCGAGTTTAGCAGGGCTTTATCCAGCAGGCGAGGGAGCCGGATATGCTGGAGGGATAACAAGTGCTGCCGTTGATGGATTAAGAATGGCGGAATATCTTATGGCGAAATATGCTATGGTAGAGTAAAATAGAAGTGTTAAGATCGAGTAAAGAACGTAACGTTTTGATTTAAGGATAAATAAACTAGTGGTAAAAGGAGGGTAAAAACTTGGGTCGACTCTTTGGAACAGATGGGGTACGTGGCGTGGCCAACAGTCAGCTGACGCCGGAACTCGCTTTTCGTCTAGGGCAAGCAGGTGCTTATGTTTTGAGTAAAGCACATCCACATCCCCGGATTTTGATCGGCAAAGATACCAGGATTTCCGGGGATATGCTTGAAGCGGCACTTGTTGCTGGAATTTGCTCCGTCGGAGCGGATGTATTGCGAGTTGGTGTACTACCAACGCCGGGCATTGCCCTTTTAGCGCGAACTCTCGATGTGAGTGCCGGAGTTGTAATTTCGGCGTCCCATAACCCGGTCGAAGATAACGGGATCAAATTTTTTGATTCGACAGGGTTTAAATTGCCCGACGACATCGAAGATGAAATCGAAGGTATCGTTTTAAGTAAGGAAAAGCCTTGGGAGGTCCCCATTGGTGGTGAAGTCGGATGTGTGATTGAAATCAACGATGCCGGGCGTCGTTATATAGATTTTTTAAAAGGTACGGTGGGACGTCTGGATGGGCTCAAGGTCGTTTTGGATTGTGCGAATGGAGCAGCATCGTATGTAGGTCCTGTAGCATTACGAGAATTTGGTGTCGAGGTTATCCCTATTTGTAATACGCCGAACGGTGTAAATATTAATGCAGTTTGTGGTTCGACGCATCCTGAACAGTTACAAAAGGCGGTCTTGGAACATGGTGCCAATATGGGATTGGCACTGGATGGGGATGCCGATCGTCTTATCGTTGTAGATGAACAAGGAAACATCTTAGACGGGGATTTCATCATGGTAATTTGTGCCTTAGCCCAACAGGAGAGAGGGACCTTAGCCCAAAATGCTGTCGTCGTAACCGTCATGAGTAACTTAGGATTACATCTTGCTCTAAAAGAGGCAGGAATGACGATCTATGAGACGCAAGTTGGGGACCGATATGTCATGGAGGAATTGATCAGAACCGGAGCAAAGCTTGGTGGAGAGCAGTCCGGGCATATTATTTTCCTTGACCACAATACAACCGGCGATGGACTATTGACCGCGCTACATTTATTAGCGGTTGTTAAGGAGCAACAGGTTCAGCTTTCCCAACTCGCTTCTAAAATGCAACGCTTACCTCAGGTGCTCCTTAATGTCACGGTACAACATAAGGACCTCTTAATGCAGGATGAAAGAGTGCTCGCGAAAGTAAAAGAAGCTGAGAAAGCTCTTGGTGGTCGAGGCCGAGTGTTAGTACGCCCCTCTGGGACAGAGTTGCTAATTCGGGTGATGGTTGAAGGCCCTGACCAAGAAAAGTTAAAGAAATTGGCACAAGGGATTATTGACATCATTGTGCATTGTGACGAATAAATAATACCATTGGATAACTCTTTAGAATTCGAGTATACTGGTTTATGTGCATAATTGCTTTTAAATCCTTACGGCATAGGTGAAATGATATGATTTCGAATATGCCGTGAGTCTTGTTCATTCGATGTAAGTTCATAAAAGGGGAGGCCAATTAAGTGAAAGACAATCCTAATAAGATATGGGTAGTACTAAGCCCGATCGGTGCGAGGAATCCCGAGTATAATCAATATAATTCACTAGCGGAAGCACTTTCCGATTTTGATGATTGGACACTTGACACTAGTATTGCAGGATGCGAATTGATGTATCGAGGAGTCACGATGATGCACTCTTCAAAAGGTAAAGTAAGCGGTGCAACATGCGAGCAGTATCACCAAGATTGCAAAGTGAGAAGTCAATTACCGAACTCACAAGAGATACTAAATTGTGAAACATGCGTAAAGAAAATGATGGTAGATTACGCATAGAACAAAAGCCTCTAATAATTGAAAACTTATAGTTAGTAACTAGTTGTTGAGGATTGAAAGGGGGTGAAGTGGTGATAAGCGATAAAGATACCTTACCTATATAGATGGACGGTTGTTTCAGAAAGGGCAATAGAGTTTGAGCGCCAGGGCCTTAATGGTTCGTAAAGTTTAAGGTCGACGAGGAAGAGGGTTATCGAAAATTTCGGCGGGTCCCTCTCGGTGGCTTGTCACCGTAAAGCTTGCTTAAAACCGATGAGTAATTTTCGGGACAAAGAGTAAGTTGACAAGACAAGGGGATAGTGTGTCTAATTTGACCCCCTTGCTTGTATTGCCTAGAATCTGAATCAACGAAGTCGTCCATGTCGGGACGGCTTTTTGTATACAATTCAGGAATGTTCTAACTGAGATAATTCGCAAGAAAAATTAGCTTGAGAGGAGAAAACGCATATGTGTGGAATTGTTGGATATATTGGAAAACGGGTGGCTATCCCGGTTTTGGTAGATGGTTTAAAAAAGTTAGAGTATCGGGGCTATGACTCGGCTGGAGTTGCCGTATTGGATCTCGAAAAAATCGTGGTTTCCAAAAGTGTCGGCAAATTAGTCGCCCTAGAAGAAGAACTCGGAGAGGTCTATCCCCAGTCTTGTATAGGGATCGGACATACTCGGTGGGCGACACATGGCCGTCCTTCTTACCTCAACGCTCATCCGCATAGCGATTGTAATCAAGATTTTGCCGTGGTGCATAATGGAATCATTGAGAATTACCTGGAATTAAAAGATAAGCTCATCGAAAAAGGGCACAAGTTTGTATCTGAAACGGATACTGAAGTTTTGGCCCACTTACTTGAGAACTATTATGAAGGAGACCTTGAGGGGGCAGTGCGAAAAGTCTTAGAAACGATCCGCGGCTCTTATGCGATGGTTGTCCTAAGTCGCAAGGATCCTGATAAGCTGGTTGCCGCCCGTAAAGATAGTCCGATGGTGGTGGGTCTTGGAGACGGGGAGTTCTTTGTGGCCAGTGATATCACAGCGATCTTAAACTATACGCGAAAGGTCTACATCTTAGATGATGGGGAAATGGTGGTTGTTACTGAAGAGGGGGTAAAGGTCACGGATTTCCAAGGAACCCCCCGTACAAAAGAAGTCTATGATGTGAAGTGGGATGCGGTGGCCGCAGAAAAAGGTGGGTACGAGCATTTCATGCTCAAGGAAATTCATGAGCAACCTAAAGCCCTAGTAGATACGATGAGGGGGCGTTTAAAAGACGAAGGGGTTGTTCTCCAGGAAGTGGATCTAACACCTGAACAACTCGCCCAGATTAATAAAGTTTATATTGTCGCTTGCGGTACGGCCTGGCATGCTGGGTTGGTAGGCAAGACATTAATTGAGCGTTGGGCACACCTGCCGGTAGAAGTGGACATTGCCTCCGAATTTCGCTATCGATCCCCTCTGATTGATGAACACACCCTCGTTGTAGTGGTAAGTCAGTCCGGAGAAACAGCGGATACTCTAGCCGCGCTTCGTGAAGCCAAAAAACGCGGAGCACGTGTGGTCGCGGTAACTAATGTGGTTGGTAGTACGGTATCTCGAGAAGCCCATGATGCGATCTTTACATGGGCAGGTCCAGAGATTGCGGTGGCTTCGACGAAAGCCTATATAACCCAGCTGGAAGGAATGGTCTTATTCGGACTCTATCTTGCTCAGGTCAAAGGGACCTTGTCTTCGGAAAAGATCGGTGAGATCATCACCGCTCTGAAGAAGATTCCTGCGCAGGCCCAGGAGATTTTAGATCAAGAGGGTATAATCAAAGAGTTAGCCAAGTCGTTTGTCAAGGTGGAAGATGCTTTCTTCATTGGTCGTTCTCTGGATTGGGCAGTAGCTATGGAAGGTTCTCTGAAACTTAAGGAAATTTCCTATATTCATGCCGAAGCCTATGCTGCCGGAGAGTTAAAACACGGCACATTAGCGCTGATCACTGAGGATACGCCTGTCATTGCTTTGGCAACGCAACGAGATGTGTACGATAAAACCATTTCCAACGTTAAAGAAGTAAAAGCTCGGGATGCTCGAGTGATTGGACTGACCTACAAGGGAAATACTAGTTTGGCGAAGTCCGTCGATCATGTAATCTACATTCCAGAGACCATGGATGAGCTAGCTCCGATGCTCACGGTCATTCCGCTTCAACTCCTGTCGTACTATGTGTCCGTCGCTAGAGGTTGCGATGTCGATAAGCCACGAAATCTGGCTAAGAGCGTGACGGTGGAGTAGGGTAGATTAATTGGATTTTGGTTGTTGTTGGTGTATAAAAAAGTTTGAACATGTTTATAAATGTTTGAACATGTATAAAAAAGTTTGAACAGATGTCTAAAATAGATTGAACAGAACCACCTCTTCCGATATAATATTGGAAGAGGTGGTTTTTTATGGCAAAGAGAAAAAGAGGCGATATAAATAGGGGTAATGAAGATGATTACTCTTTAATTCCTCGAGGAAAGGCCTATCAGCCATTTATTATGATTCAGGATGTTCCATCTCTGGGACGGTCTTCGAGGCCTCGTGGTATTAAAACCGGAAGGCAGCATGATTTTCTTTCTGATCTCGAACGGAATTACTTTATGATTTTAGAATTTCTAGATGATGTGGTGGACATCAGAGAGCAGTTTCCTCTTAAAGTAACAGAAACTTTTTTGATAGCAGCGGAGTTGGGGATTAAGCATCCGGCAAATCCCGCTACCAAAGAACCTATTACGATGATATCAGATTTCTGTATAACGCTTAGTGAAGGAAAATCTCAGCGTGATATAATCCGTACGACAAAGTATAAAAAGGACCTTGTTAATCGAAGAGTCATTGAGAAATTTGCGATTGAAAAAACTTATTGGGAACGGCATGGTCTCGACTGGGGAATCGTTACAGAGGAAGAAGTTGATAAGAACTATAGCCAGAATGTTTCAGACATCCTGGATTACTATGAGTTGGATGACAATGAAGCTTTTAGAGATATCAGCTTTGAAGAAAGAGATGATATTATTATTGCCTTTCTCCAAAGGTTAATTGATTCTCTTAAAACTGTAAGACAGATTTCATCGTTATTCGAGAAGGATTTACACTTGGAAAAGGGTACAGGGATAGCGTTATTCAAGCATCTTGTCGCCAAAAAATATATTAGTATCGATTTGTTTTCTCCTTTGCGTTTGGATAAACACTTGCGGGTCGAATTACTGGACAGGGCAAGAGAGATAGGAGATATTGTATCGTGATAAGCTTAAATACTGTTTATCAATTTGTAGATGATAAAGATTGTGTACGTATCATACATATTGCCCGTAAAAATGACCTTTGTGCATATGTTTTTATTGAAGGTAGTCTCAGCATGCCAATAATTGAGATGATTACTCTTATGGAAAAAGAATCTGACAATAATAATCTTGTCGAAGTACTTGACCCGTATTTTAAGATTAAGTCTGATGATGATTTGTCTAAAATAGAGATTCAAAAAAGGGACGAAGCTTGGCAGATTATCCAAAAATACTGAGAATCCCGTAAGAACGACATTTTAATGAAAAGGACAAGAATGTCGGTTTTTCAGGAAATATCTGAAACTGAGAGGATTCCATTAATGACTGTCAGGAGGATCTTTGCTCGCTTTTGGCAGAGAGGCATGACACGAAACGCTCTTCTGCCTGACTATTCTAAGTCGGGTGGAAAAGGAAAAGAGAAGAATGTTAAAGAGAAGATGGGGCGTCGGCGAGTTTATAGTGAGGATGATTCGGAGGGTATTGTTGTTACTGATTCAGTCAAGAAGCACTTCGAAATCGCAACTAATAAATATTGGCGTACGGGCCAGAAAAAATCTCTAAGGCAAGTTTACCGTCTGATGCTGGCAGATTTTTATTCTATTACTGTACGTAAAAATGAGGAGATAGAAAAAATCATTCGTGGCTCTGATTCCATCCCAACCTTTCAGCAGTATTATTT
>DATMYU010000418.1:0-9113 GCA_035560775.1 Desulfosporosinus sp. | reverse complement strand
AATCCTATCTTTAAACTTAATAGTAACGTTAACAACCTCGGGATGGGTGCCGATTCTTAACGGCGGACCCCAGGTTCCATAACCGGATGATACAATCAAGTGATAAGAACCCCTAGTCAGTAAACCCCAGTGCGAATCATAGAGTTGGTTAGTTATCAATTGACCCGGGAAGATCTGCCCTCTATGAGTATGACCAGATAACTGGAGATCAATCTGGTTTTTTTCTGATATCTCGATGTCAATGGGTTGATGATCCAGCAAAATGATCGGTAAGGAGGCATCAACTCCCTGCATTAATCCCCCTAACTCCTTACGTCCCCGTTCACGACTATTACTAGGATCATCTCTGCCTATGATATAAAAACCATTGTCAACCTTGATAAAACTATCTCTCAGAACATTTATCCCCGCTTCATTAAAACTACGCAGTATATCGGAATCATTGCGTGCCCAACGATCATGGTTCCCTGGGACAGCGTAGATGCCGTATTTTGCCTGCATTTTTTCAAGAACTGCGATAAGCTTTTGGGCCTTCTCCTTCGTAACCATCCCATCAGTAATATCACCTGCTAGCAAGATCAGATCCGGCTGGAGTTCTTCTATAGCTTCCACCATACCCTTCAGTCGAGATACATCGATAATATCTCCGTAGTGAATGTCAGATACCATAGCAATTCGGAGTTGATCTAGTTGAGATTCTTTGTCAACTGTTAGCTCATAGTTTACTATGACCGGATGACGAGCATTCCAAGAACCATAGATTAGAGTCAAGGTTACGAACACTAGGATAACGGAAGCAAAAACCTTTGGCGTTTTTTGGTGGTCTTTGATAGCCACGGGGACGAAACGCATCCGTCGATCCAGCAACCTCACTATATCGATAACCACAAGCAGAAGGAATAAGTACACCACAGCTATCATTGAATACCAGCCTGATATTGTGAACCATAGACCGGGTGTGATAGGTAGATAATCCTGAGCGATTTCTAAAAGAGGAAACCAAAGGATTAATAAGCCAAAAAACAACCAATACACGGCCCGATAAGATAGCTTCGTTGATTGTCCGAGAGAGTACCATCCTCTACGCCCGATATACAAGCTCATCAGACAATATACTCCTAAGAAAACGCTAGATATTAACCCCCACATATGCTTCCTCCGTCTACTGCTAATCTCATACGTTAGCTTCAACTTCCTAAAGATAGATTCTACTTTCAGAGTAATAAATCCTGCTCACCGATGGAGAATGGGGAAAATGGCTGGTGGAATCGGTGAGCTATTCCCAGCGCACAGCCACAGGCTGATGCAGCTCTTTGAAGAATATGGAGATAAACTATTCGCTTCCGGCGATGACAGCGGCAGCTCAAATTCGTCAGCGCTGACGAATTTGACATACTTCTTCATTAAGAGAGTCCACAATAACTTTGGTAAAAGCCATGGATTGCTGGTCGAACTCAGATTGGTCGTTTGAGACTGGGACCTATGTTAACCAGCCTATTCCAAGAAAACTATTCCGCAGAAGCAACCGAGGTTATCTTTGATTTCTGGATTGTAGTCAGCGGTAAGTCTGTGATCGTGCCATAAAACTGAGCCCCCAGCAATGCTGAGGGCTCTTTTCTGTTCTGATGACAAAAAATTACAGCCCGTTAGCGTATGCCGCCGAGTACTAATCTCAGAAGGCCCTGTCAAAACAGTTTATGTGAAACGGTTAATCCGCCAGGACGAAAGTGGACTCTGGACAGTGATAGGCTATGACCCAAGGTAAGTCGTCTGATCATAAACAGGTCGCAATGGGGCCGTATCGAAACTTGAGACTTTTTCAAGCTGATGGTGAGTTATCTCACAAAAGAGGACTGTACACCTTTGAAGTGGTGAACAGCCCTCTAAACATAGGGTAGATTAAGAAATAAAGTGGGGATGTAACAAACTGGAAAACAAGTTTCGTTACATCCCCACTTTAGTATAACTGCTCTGGTTCAAGCGCCGAACTATAAAAACTAATTGCGCCAGCCTAGCGTTCTAAAGAGGGCAACGGCGGCTTCGGCACGACTTACTGCTTCACGAGGGGCAAGGGTCAGCCCTTCTACCTTAAGAATGCCAATACTACTAGCAAGAGCTATATATCCTAGGGCATCCGGGTTAATTTCGACAGCATCTTGATAAGTTACATGATAGATATCTTTCAATTCAGCTAGCTTATTGAGTTGAAGATAGCGCAACAAAACTTTGGCCAAGAGTTCACGATTGACAGTGTCCTCCGGCTGAAGATCTTCTTTCACCCAGCCCTGCTCTTTAGCCTTGGTCATAAGCTCACTATTCGTAAGGATTGTATTCCCAGCCAAGCCAAATCGGCTAAAATACATCGCTCTTAACAAGGAAACAACACTCATTTTTTCTTCTGGTTTAAAACTGTTCCCAAAATCCCCGAATAATCCAGCTTGCCCGAGAGCTGCAATCTCTTGAGCTCCTTTAACCTCTGTCAGATCAGAGAAGCTAAAGGGTTTGGGGCCTTTCTCCAGCGGTTGACCCTCGTAATCAAGTAGTTCTCCACTTTTTGCATCCATGGTGTTGGACACTGGCATGCTTCGGTCTTGGTTAATTGGAAGATAAACCAACCGAAGATTCCCTGGTATTCCATTCGAATAAATACGAACATAAATCAAATTCAAAGGCCGTTCCTTCAAAAATAATTCTGCTCCCTTATCTTGAGATAGAATACCTGAAACACTCGGTAAACTAGACTCTGACCAGTTAAGTTCATAACCTGTGACAATACCTGTCACAGGATCCACCGTGACAGTCATCCCGTTATCTGGGAAGTCCACCCCATTAGCCACTCGGTGATAAGTCAAATACTGAACATTCCAAGGCTCAGGACGCATTTTAGCATTGACGTTTTTTAATGGATCCAAAGCGACTTGATTAAATCTCTCCGGTTGAACTTTTTTTAGGAATTCTTCAGCCAGCTTTTGCACAGCGGTCTGATCAAGGGTAACTTCAGTCTTTCCGGTTTGTTGGTAAGCAGTGTTAAAACCCAGTAACTCACCCGTCGTGGCACTGACTCTGGCGCTTAAATATTGAGGCTTTCCACTACTTATTTCCGTACCTGTAGTATTCCAGTCGAAGTTCCAGATACGTTTATCCGTACTGCGCCAATCGGTGCTTAGATTCGCGCTGCGAAGAGTTAGATTTTCCGGAATCTCAACCCAGCGCTGTACTGCAGCAATTGCCTCATCCTGTTTAAGTAGCTTGGCATTACGTTCTACCTCTTGTTGCTCCTGAGGGGTCAGTACCTGATTCGCACTGGGGATAGCTCCTGCCCTTGCCTCTTTGGTATCACCCATCCCGCCATTTCCGTAGGAGTCGGTTGCGATCCACTCTCCTTCCTCAAGTATAAGCGGTTCACCTGTGAAAGCATCGATCGCTCCCCCGCTCTGCTCCGTTAATTGGTAAACAAGCTTTGCTTCCTGTTTTTGTTCGGCGGCCAAGGGTCTATACGAAGCTGGGACCCAGTAGCGAAGCTTAAGCATTGATGACGCAGCGAAAGCCTTCTGTGCTTCACTAGCCTCGATCACGCCCTTAACTTCAGGCGCTATCACTTCACTCCAGTTCAAATTATAAGATATGATATGCCCATCAATACTGGACACCTGTACGTTAACGCCATTGCTTAAAAAAGGTATGTCGTTGATAAGCCGTTGGTATTGTAGCGAATAGTTGGGCGCATCGTAATTGTTTATCGGTACAACTGC
This sequence comes from Desulfosporosinus sp., assembly GCA_035560775.1. Classification (GTDB taxonomy): domain Bacteria; phylum Bacillota; class Desulfitobacteriia; order Desulfitobacteriales; family Desulfitobacteriaceae; genus Desulfosporosinus. Next base: position 5,361 of record DATMYU010000418.1, on the reverse strand, counting down.
TTGCTCACTTGGAATGAGGCTTAACAGTCCAGCCCGTTCGCCCAATAGACGCGTCAACAACTTATCGCTTATTTCCTGGGCTGCTACTTTAGTAATAGCCGGAAGAACCCCACTATTGCTCGACTCTCCATCATTTTTCCAATAGTTCATACTCAAAATATCTCCACTAATCGCATTAACCTCAGCTGAAAATTCTCCAGGTTTTCCTGCCGGACCATTCCAACGCAGAGACCAGGCCTGACGATTATCATAAGTATTGTATGTTGAGTTAAAGTCCGTGTACTCACTAGGAACGTCAAAGCTAGTTTTAACGATAAGAATAGCTTTTTCTAGGGTGATTTCCGTCTTAGCCAAAGTCTGAATCGCAGGCAACGGGCTAGCTTCCGCTGCCAAAGCAACCGGAGCTGAAATCATCGGAACCAGCAAAAGGGCGACCACGACCATGGCTAAGATTGAACTTCCATTCTTTTGCATTCTGTTAATCCACCTTCCCCTCTTCTTCCCTGCTCATTTGTAGAGTGCCTATCTGAATATTCCACCTCCTACTAGACATTATACCGTCCTTGCTGCTTAAACTCTGCGAAATTGGTGCTGCCCTATTCCCTATACACAATAGACGCATTTTGGAAGAGTTTCTGACAAAGAAATTAACGACATTTTTTGACCTATTCTGCAACACCACAGAATGACTAATGACTCCTCAGATAGAAAAGAGGCCGCATCGCGGCCTCTGGTGTACAGCACACTATATATTTGATTGAACGTGTTCACTCCCATATCTAAAGGAATGGCCATGCATTTCTAATCAAAAAAATCTCTAATCTAAAAAGTTATCTCTTGTCAAGCGTATACCTTCTACTTTAGAATCTGGTTTAAGCTCCTTGTTTAACAGTGACTTATCATCTTTGTCCAAATCAAATATAATTATTTGCCCATCTCCCAGGTCGTAGAATCCTATCAGACTACCATCTCCGTGACGACTTTCAAACTGTTTATAGTCTGAACCGTAGCTGGCAAACACGTCTTTAGCTATGTCTCCCGTTCTAGCTCCCTTGTTTGTCGGAAATTGTGCCGAGGTAGTGTCTAGTTCAAGAACCTTACCTGATTCCTTTCCTATAATAACGCTAATACCAGTATCATAGGTCCTCTTATGCCAAGACTCTGGGAAATGACCTGGCTCAGCAAAGAATTCCTCTTTAAAGACACTTCCCAAGATCTCATCAACCTGACTCTGACTGTCCTCTAGATGGATTCCTCCTATGCTAGGGCGCAGATCCACCTGTTCGTCCTTCAATATTATAATCTCGTCGGCTGTTGCTTGTACTGGATATGACTCTGCAACCGAACCAATAAAACGCACTTCTACCCTCATATTCTCTTTCAGAGCGTCAAAAATGGAATTCACTATATTATTTGCTGACTTTTCATTAATTATAGTCTTACGGGTTACTTTAATCGTTGCTTGATCGTAAGGCTTAGAGCCTCGATCTCCTATCACTAAAATACTTCCAAGTAACTCTCCGGCTTGGTTTCTAGTCAATTTGACGATAGTTCCATGAATGTCTGCTTGCTTAGTACCTGGACTATCATCTGGAGTTTGAGCTTTACCTGGACTGCATCCGGACAGTACCAAAATTCCTATTAGCGAAATAGCAACCAGTTTAATTAGGTTCATATCCTACCTCCATATGAGTCACTTACCATTGACGTCCTGGGTCATCCGCCATACTATTAACAGTGCCTCTGGGATAAAGAACAAGATAATGATCCATCATTGGATTGGAATTAATATCCGTCGGCAGTGGAAATACGAACTCAATTTTATATTCCTGACCTGCCGTATATCCAATGATTTCTTCTCCATTAACTTTCACATCATAAGCTGGAGTTCCATACACTTCTTTGGTCTTAGCCAGAGAGAGTTTCTGTAATTGCCTATCAAAAGATCGAGCCTCGAAAATTTGATGGGGAGCACCCTATAACAAGGGACAAAGCAAGTACAGACCCCATCCATTTCAGGGTCTTTGTATTAGCTGACAGGTTCAAGCTAATTCTCCTTTCGAACAATTGAGTGCGTGAAGGTAATATTACCTACCATTTATAATAGACGGGATTTATAGCATTTTTCTGACGATAGAGTAATTCAAATAATTCTTGGCTATAGACACAATTCCCTAATGAGGGTGACGATAGTCTCCAGTGGAGAGTATCGCCGAAGCCGCACCTCCCAAAAACGGCGAAGTCGAAGTGTACCCCCACCGACATTCAGCCTCAAATATTATGGAGCTTTACTTCAATCGATAATTTCAGATTTTGAGATTGGCTTTCCAGCCTCAATGAGTACCTTGTTGCCTAGTAGGAAAAATCCCTGAATAAACATCAGTATGCCAGTCCCTATTAGTAGCCACTCTATTTTAATAACATCAGCTAGCGGTCCAAACAAAAGCATTCCTAAGGGCATCATCGAGCTTGCTATCATCCCGAAAACGCCAAATATCCTCCCCAGAAAATCCGCCTCTACTTTCTCCTGTATTAAAACCGTAGAGGGTGTATTAAAGATTGGCATAGAAATTCCTACTAACCCCATGAAAGTCAAGTAAATCCAAAAAACAGGAATAACTCCAAGGGCAAAGGTACACGCTCCAGTAACAAACATAGACAATGTCATCGAGTGAATCCTATTCTTAAAACCGCCCCATGAAGCCATGATAGCGCCGCCCACCATCATACCGCTGGAAAAGGTTATTTCTATGGCCGTTAAACGCCAAACATCGTCACCAAAACTACGTGCAACCTGTAGCGGTGTTAAAAAGGCAGCAGGTGCTACTAAAAAAAAGAAGACTGCGCAAAACAAAAAGAATCTCTTGATGTATGCATGATTTTTGATGTAAGCTAAACCTTCACGCATATCGCTGAAATAGCTCGTTGTTTGCTTTGCTTGGGCTTTCGCATGAACAGGTACATGCAAAAACAAAACTAATACCGAAACCGCTATGGCTGCTGTAATAACATCGATAAAAAATATTGTCTCGATGGTAGCCATAGTTAGCAGTGCGCCACTAAGCATGGGAGACACCAGCATAACCATGGCTTGTATACTTCCATTGGTTGCGTTCACTTTAGTAAGCTTATCCTCCGGTACAATTTGCGGAAGGAAGGCTCCTATCGCAGGGATTTGAATCGCTGACCCCAGCGCTCTTACGGCAGACATCACAAAGAGCAACCACAGCGAACCGTATCCCATCAGAAACACTATTGCTAAGACGAGTGTTGATAAGGCAATCAGAGAATCTGATAAAATAATAAGTGTTTTTCGATTATAACGGTCAGCCCATACTCCTGCAAATGGAGAAAGAAATAAAGTAGGCACAAATCCGCAAATGATCGCGATCGTCATCATGACACCCGACTGGGTTGTTAAGGTGATATGCCACATAATAGCATACTGTACCAACGATGATCCAAAGAGTAATATAGTCTGGCTTGCCAAGAAAAGAATGATATTCTTTTTCCAATTTGTATTCATATATAAATTTTCTCTCCATTCAATAATCCAATTTCTCATCATATAAATGCACAACAAGTAGCCCGTTACTTTACGGACTTATGCTTAAGATGCATTTATCGTAAACGTATGGAGGCTGTCATATGAATGGACTCCTTTCAGAAACAGACAGAAATATAATTAACATCCTCATCTAGGATAGCCTAATCAAAAACAAAAGTCTAGATTATAGGGAATTTACCCTGTATTTATACTCTCAATTCAATTGTAAAAGCCGATACAGAAGTTACTCAGGATCGGCTTTTTTCATACCCCTATTCAATTATCTTGTATGACCTAACTAAATTCACGAGCAGATGATTAACCACTGCTCTTTCCCAGAGCCATCGCGAGCCCAAAGCCGCAACAAGCCATGGTCCTCTAAGCTCATTGCGGCTACATCAAAGGCCCCAAGAGTCGAAGAACTTTCCCAATAGTACGGCTAGTGAAGGAAAATGACTTATAATCCGATAGCTTTATCTCTTGAGACTCTTGACGCGTATTCTTATAGTCGTTAGCAATATCTGTTACTGCAGGGCAATGGGCAAACCAAGTACCCACTTCATAATGAAGATAAAAACTCCGGTAATCCATATTAAAGGATCCAACCGTTGCGACATGATCATCAGAAACAAAGACTTTGGCATGAATGAAACCGGGCGTGTACTCATATAGTTTTATCCCTGCCTGAAGTAATTCCGGATAAAAACTCCGAGCTATTAAGAACGGAATTTTCTTATCCGGGATATGTGGTATTATTATGTTCACATCAACGCCCCGTTTGGCAGCATAAGTAATTGCTTTTAACATGACACTTCCTAATATCAAGTACGGTGACATAATCCACACATATTCGTTCGCTTGATTTAAAATATCAATATAGACTGTTTCTCCTATTTCATTAGGAATATTCGGTGAATCCGCATAGGGTGCAACAAACCCTTTCCCACTTGCACTTGGATTCTCCTGAGGTATGTCTGTACCATTTGCGATGTAATCTTCCCAAACGTCTTTTCTTTTGTCTCCATCCAAATGCCAATTTTGAAGAAAAAGTACAACAAATGATTTCACTGCATCTCCGCTCACCTTCACAGAAACATCCTTCCAATGACCATAAGGGTGAACAAGATTTACATACTCATCGGCAAGGTTGACCCCCCCTGTAAAAGCAACTTCCCCATCAACGATCGTAATCTTACGATGATCCCTGTTATTTTGATCCGTTGATAAAAAAGGACTTAACGGTTCAAAAATTCTTACTTGTATTCCTAACTCTTCCAATCGCTTAGGAAAATCATCGGGTAGAGATCTAGCGTGACAAAAGCCATCATACATGAACCGAATTTCAACGCCAGAATCTACTCGTTCCTTTAAGATTTCAATTAATTCATCCAACAGCTTTCCGGGCGACACAACGAAATATTCCATGAAAATATAAGACTTAGCCTTTCTTAGAGCTACTTTGACTGCTTCAAAGCCTTTCTCTCCATCATTATAATACTCAACCTCTGCTTGGTGATAGACAGGATATGGGCCACTCGTTTGGAGATAATTCATGAGTCCTATACGTTCCGGAGCATCGTGTTCCATTTCTCTTACGACTGTTTCATTGACATGAAGCAAATAGGCGCTCTCTTTGATAAGCGTTTGCACCTTAATAGCATTTCTTTTCCACTTTGGATTCAACTCAACAAAAAGATAATACAAGATTCCAAAAAACGGCAACAAGCACATAAATGTCAGCCAAGCGATTTTGAATTCCGGACTCTCCTGTCGGTTAACAATATAAACGGCCAGAATAAAACTCAGTATTAGAT
>DATMYU010000417.1:0-16912 GCA_035560775.1 Desulfosporosinus sp. | reverse complement strand
TATTTCCGTAATGACTCGTTTTGCTGCTGTCCCAGCTGGTTTTTTGTTCATCTCCAGCACCCCATAGTCCTACCATATCCCACCAGGTCATGGCATTACTATAATTTTTGCTTTGATAATAGTTAAGCACTTTGGTTAATCTATTTGCATAACTATTCTGATCTGATGCTGCATAAGCCGGTTTAGCCAAAGGAATTTGCATAACTACCATGGAAAGTATCATTACAGCTATCAATAGCCTTGCATATAATTTTTGAAAATCTCTTTTCATCTACAGTCTCCCCCTTCTACCTGCCTTTATCTAAACTATCTCCTCGGTTGCTTAGAAATTAAGAAGCCTCTCAACCGACTGGTCGAGAGGCTAATAATACTGATAATCCTAGTATTGATGTCAGCACTTTTAAGACCTCCCCTATCACTCGTAGAGTAGATGGCGTATAAAATGCAGGCATGTCTTCTGACTCGGGGTCATCAATGTTTCGCGCCTTCCCAGACTTAACCAGTGGATTAAGCGAAACATCTCTCCATTACAGCGGCGGGACCGTGCAGGAATTGCACCTGCTTCCTCTTTTAAACCGAAGCACTCAAGCTCCGATACCTGAATTTTCTATATAATTTCAATTTTACCCAATCAACTCTCTCGATATCTCACCAGACAGGCCTCCTTTGAAAAAAACAAAAACCCTCTACAAAATACCTGTAAAGGGATGTAGCTGACTTCGTTAGTCAGCTAATCTACGCCGATTTCCCGACATAAACGACACCTCCCCTATCTTCCGTAGGCTCCTGTGTTGATCCGTAACGAGCAGGTCTCCTGGCTTAAGTTCATCGCTGCCTTACGTCTTCCCGGTTACCCAGTGACATAATGTAAGGCGCTCACTATTACAGTGGCGAGACCGCGTCAGATTAGCTGACTTCCCTTTTCAATACTTTCCCTCAAGAAAGTATACTCGTTCCGCACGTATTCAGTTTTCCATTTTCAGACTAGCATGCAAGAACAAAGCTTGTCAATCTCCGCCCCTTTAATAGACTTTCTTTTCTAAATTTCGACAAATAAAGTATATGTTTCACTCCATTACAACCCTAAAACATATAATATGCATTACCTCTCTTGTGAAAAATATATATCTGCGTCTAGCAGGAAAAACCCTCATAGTGTTGAAGTGATAATTAATGGGTATAAATTATATTATGCACTTAAAGATGCCATGGAGGTCTCCCTAACGGGGGCAGTGCTATGGTCTCTATCGATTTCAAAAAAGAAGGAGCAAAATGTAATGTGTGAAGCAACTGCCTATCTTAAAGATGGAGAAAAAGAAGTATTGTTCATGGAATCGGTCGATACTATTGAGCCCTACGAAAACGGCCTAAAGCTCATGGATATTTTTGGAATGCAAAAGTTCATCCAAGCTAAAATTAAAAACATGAACCTTCTTAACCATCGAATTATTTTGGAAAAGATCGAGACGTAAAACATTCGAAAATAGATAGATGCAAAATTGAAAACAAGGTAGTCGTCACGACTACCTTGTTTTCAATTTTGCATCTAGGGTAAGTGCAGTTTAATAGGAATGTCTGCGATATTAAACTCTAATGAAGTTTGAAGATAGCAATTCACGATAGAAATGATCAAACTGTTCCAGGTCCATTTGCTGTGCAGAATCCGATAGTGCTACAGCCGGGTCCGGATGTACTTCTGCCATGACTCCATCTGCTCCGATTGCCAGTGCCGCTTTGGCAGCCGGAAGGAGTAAGTCCCTCCGCCCGGTCGAATGGGTTACATCAACAAAGACCGGTAAGTGTGTTTCTTGTTTTAAGATTGGCACTGCCGTGATATCCAGCGTATTTCTGGTGGCAGTCTCATAGGTCCTAATTCCTCGTTCACAAAGAATAATTTGGCCATTTCCCTGGGACATAATATACTCTGCCGCGTTAATGAACTCTTCAATGGTAGCAGATATGCCCCTTTTGAGAAGTACAGGTTTATTGATTCCTCCTACTGCTTTTAACAGCTCGTAATTTTGCATATTTCGAGCGCCGATTTGAATGACATCCAGATATTCTGCAGCCATTTCTAGGTCAGCAGGATTGACTATTTCACTGATAACTGCCATATCATACTCATCGGCCACACGTTTTAAGATTTTCAAGCCCTCAACCCCGAGTCCCTGAAAATCATAGGGAGAGGTGCGCGGCTTATAAGCTCCACCCCTTAGCAGCTTCAAGCCCTTTTCCTTCATCGCTTTGGCTACTATAGCTACTTGTTCATAGGATTCTACAGCGCATGGCCCGAATACGAAGTGTTGTTTACCATCCCCGATTTGTTCCCCTCTAAGGTTGATAATGGTATCTTCCGGCTTCTTCTTGCGTGAAACGAGCAGTGCCCTGCGGTGGTCATCTTTTTGAAGTTCTAATCCAGCTTTAAATATTTCCTTAAAAATATGCTCAATAGTCGATTTTTCAAAAGGACCTTCATTATGTTCATTAATATTATCCAGCATTTCTCTTTCCCTGACCGGATTGTAACGATGAACTCCTTGAGATTTCTTGGCTTGTCCTATGTCTTGAACGAGTTGAGCTCTTTCACTAATTAACTTTAACAGTTCCAGGTTTATGTCGTCGACTGTTGCTCGCAGTTGATCTAATTGTTTGTTGGTCATTTCTATCCCGCCTTTCGTTTTCCACATCAAGTAATAGTGAATTAATAAGACAACCAGCTGAACCGCCCACTCTGATCAGAATACTTATTTCTTTGAAATACGGGACGCTTCTTCTTAATGGGTAGGAACATCTCTTTTGCCGAATTACCCAAGTGGTAAAGATCTATAATTATCTTCTTGAATTCATTGACGCCATCCTTTCAATAGTTCTTTATCCTGATAAAGGACTATTGAAATCAGCACATAGATTATTAAAAGAAACTAGCATCGGTAATTTCTCAAAATCACTAAGATTGGCATGATTGGCACAAACTGAAAGCCTATACTGCTTATTAAGCCTATACTGTTTGCAACTATAATCAGTCATTGTTTTACGTGTCTTCATGTCTGTTAATTCAATAGAATCGGAGCTATGAATCTTTACACTAAAAGAATCTAAAGGAATCGACAGCCCTCTACCTTGCGCTTTGAGATAACTCTCTTTTAAAGTCCATAAATCATAAAAAACAGCCGCTCTTTCCTCTTTGGCATTCAACAAATTCCAATATTCTTCTCCTGTAAAAAATTGCTTAGCTATTCCCAAATCAAACGGCAGAATTCTTTCGACATCAACTCCAATTTCTTGATTATGAACAGCGCATACAACCCACTCACCAGAATGGGCTATGTTGTAATGGAACAAGGGATATTGACCTAAAAAAGGTTTTCCGTATAAGTTTTTAGCGAAGTCTAACTGTTTTGAAATGGAACCGTATCGTCTTACTAAGATAAACCGCAGCAAAAGCTCTCCTAACAAGGTCCGGTAGGCATCGTTAATGTGAATAAATCTCTTAATTCGATCCTGCCTCTCAGCCGAAACATGGGGCAGCAGTTTCCCTAGAACGACTCTATTCTTTTCCTCTGGTAATTGGCAAATGTATACTTCAATCAATGTACTTTAACCTCCCTCTAAAGTGCTATAGATTGTTAGTATTTATCCCTTTGCCTTATTAAGCTAGAAATACAGCTACTATGAATATTACTTGCTCACTTTGCGATTTGCTCCCTATCAGAAGATTTGACAGGAGATTGCTTTGGCATTGTAGTTGCAACATCCGCTTTCCGAATACCTAGGGCAAAGAACAGGGCCACCCCTAGAAAAGCAGCAGAACCAAGCAATGCGAATCGGTAAGCTAATAACATAGGCTGTTCAACCCCCGTTGGGTCAATAACAGTCCCAAAGGATCCCAGAAGGCTGGCCAACAGCACCACACCAAGGGCTGAACCAATTCGGTTTTGAACGTTGAACAGTGTCGTTGCCCTGCCCATTGAAGCAGAGCTGATATTATTGAAGGTCAGGAACTGTACTGACACCACAGCGTGACCTAAGAATAAGCCGACGCTAAAAAATAAGGCTCTCAGAAACCATGGATTTGTGCCTGGTCCAACCATGCTTAACAGCACTAAGATTAGGATCGTGCACAGTAAGCCAAGCCAAATAACGGGACGCACACCTATCTTCTTGTAGGACCAAGGCATCATTCGCGAGGCAATCATTAACCCTAATGCTTCGGGGAAAACAATCAGCCCACTTTCTAAAGCAGAGGCATTAAGGGTATTCTGATACATCAAGGGAAAGATGAAGAGCATCCCTAATAGACCAGCCGCTGCAAATAGGGAGATGATACTCATTGTTCGAAACAAGCGATCCGATAATAAGCGCAAATCGAGCATCGGGTGTTTTACTCGCAACTCGACTATCACCAGAGCACAGACAAGAATCAGACCACAAATTCCTGTGCTGAGAATAACTGGAGAACTCCACCCTTTCGATGAACCTTGAATGAGGGCATACATCAACATCGAGAACCCTGGTGCGGAGAGTAAGAAACCCGGCAGGTCTAGACGACCCGCCTCAGGCTCTTTATGTTCGATCAGAAACAGGTAACCAAACAGCAAGGCTAGAATCCCCAACGGCAGATTGATATAAAACACCCAACGCCAAGATAACTGACTTACCAGTAGCCCACCGATGATTGGACCTAGAGCAGGTGCAATGGCAATGGGGAAGACCAGAGATCGGGCTACTTTGGGTCGTTCTTCTGGAGAGAAGGTTCTAAACAGCATGGCCATCCCTACCGGAGTGAGCAATCCTCCGCCCGCGCCCTGAAGTACTCGAAACAAATTCAACGTCTGAAGATTATTAGCAAAGCCACATAAGACTGAGGCGAAGGTAAACAGACTCAGGGCAATTAAAAAGATTCTCTTGGTTCCAAAGCGATCCCCAAGCCACCCTGCCATGGGCAGAAACACAGCAATACTTACTAAATAGCCAACATTAATCCCATTAGTAGCTGATGGAGGGATTTGAAATTGATGACTAATGGTCGGCAGGGCCACATTGACAATGGTTCCGTCCAGGGCAGCCATAAACATGGCAACTACATAGACAATACTAACCACCAATTTAGGGTTAAGCTGTATCCCCATTGCCACCTTCCTTTCCACTGCTTGGCACCGGTCTGATACTATTGGGTCGCATATCCCCCCAGCGCAAGTTGATGTAGTCTAAACATAGTTGACGACTTTCTTCATAGACAACAGCCCAACCTGAAGGCACATCCAGAAAGGCAGGCCAGAGGGAATACTGACCTTCATCATTAATCAGTACAGCGAAGCTACCGTTGGTATTCTCAAAAGGGTTAGTCATCATATATCTCCTCCTTCATCCAATCGCGAGACTCCCACTTCTACAAGTGGGAGTGATACCCCGTACTCTGCTTCGGTGGGGGTATCCTCCACCGAAGTCTCACTGTTCAACTTTAGTTGAACGAATTCACTAGTTACTGCGTAATTTTTCACTGCGCGCAGTTTGTTGGCCAGTATAAGCCCAATCTCAGCCAGCGGTCCAGGCTGGCACATATCCTTATGACGGCAATCAATCTCATATCGCTCAATTTGACCATTGATATAAGACTGCCATGATTCTGGGTCAATGGGCTCAAACCACTCAGGAATTATCGTTGATCTAAAAAACAAGATATCACCAGTATATGGTTTGGGCCGATATTCACTCAGAATCCGAACTGAATTGCCGTAGGTCTCTTTAAGGTTGAGAATGGTCTCCTCTTCTAAACTCGCTAAGGCACTGCCGTCTCGACGCAGTATTTCAAGAGCACTCACCAGATCCAACGGTTTGTCGCCGAGGCCTTCGGGATCGTAACCACCCAACGCCAGCAGGGCGATCAGCGATTCCTCCTCATCAGGAGCCTTATTAATAGGTAGAAAGTGACTTGGATAGGCATCGAGCATGGCCACAAGATCTGTTTCCTGACCTTGATTTTGCAACTGAGTTGCCATGGCCTGAACAATGTTTCCGCCCAGCGACCAGCCTAGCAGATGATAGGGACCGGTTGGCTGAATTGTCCGGATCTGCTCAATATAATCAGCGGCCATTTCAGCCAGGGTCTGGGGACGCTCTTCACGCTGTGCGATACCGCGTGCCTGTAATCCATAGATTGGATAATCGGTCCCTAGAGCTGTCATCAGTCCGGCGTAGCACCAGCTAAGTCCGCCTGCTGGGTGCACGCAAAAGAGGGGAGGTTGTTCTCCATTCGTTCTAAGCGGCAACAGAACATCTAAGGCACTTTGGCTTGTTCCCAATTCAAGTCGCTCGGCCAAACCTGCCACCGTAGGAGCCTCGAACAGATCACCAATGCTCCACTGAACCCCGAGCGAGTCCCGAATTTTACTGATCAAATGTACCGCAAGCAGAGAATGACCTCCTAGATCAAAGAAACCATCATCAATCCCTACCCGGGGCAAAGCGAGGACTTCCATAAATAGATCACAAAGGACTTCTTCTTGAGGGGTTCTAGGACCACGCCCTGCAGCTTCTGCTCCAAAATCAGGTGCCGGTAAGGCCTTGGCATTCAGCTTGCCATTGGCTGTCAAGGGTAACTCTGCGATATCTACAAAAGCAGCTGGAATCATGTAATTAGGAAGAAACTTGGCGACATAACGGCGCAAATGAGCTGAATCGAAACTAATAGTTGAGACAGATACGACATAAGCGACGAGACGCTTATCGCCTGGCTGGTCTTCACGAACGATCACGGCAACTTGTTCAACCTGGGGATGCTTGGCAAGTACAGCCTCAATTTCACCCAATTCAATTCGAAACCCACGAATCTTAATCTGAAAATCAGCACGCCCCATATAGTCTAAGGAACCATCCTCGTGCCAACGAGCCAAATCCCCGGTACGATACATCCGAGTACCTGAGGAACTAAATGGATTTGCGACAAAACGATCAGCCGTCAGACCAGGTCGACCTAAATATCCACGAGCCAACCCGCCTCCAGCAACGTAAAGTTCCCCTACTACCCTTGGTGGAACTGGCTGTAAGTTAGCATCTAATATATACACATCCAAATCTGGGAGGCCACACCCAATCAGGCTGTTGGATCTCAGAGCAGCAATGCTCTTGTTCAACTCCAGGTAGCTGACATGCACAGTCGTTTCCGTGATGCCATACATGTTGATCAGCGTTGGTGCATTTTCGAGATGACGAGCATACCAATCTTCCAGGCGACTAAGCTCCAGGGCTTCACCGCCGAAAATCACGAAGCGCAAGGAAAGACCCTGTCCCAGAGCTGGATTCTCTCGATCGGCCTGCATTAATTGATAGAAGGCTGACGGAGTCTGGTTCAGAACCGTCACCTCTTCACTCACCAGGAGTTGGAGAAACTCTACGGGTGACCGACTGATTGCTAGAGGTACGACAACGAGACGACCTCCCCGCAGTAACGGCCCCCAAATCTCCCACACGGAAAAATCAAACGCGTAAGAATGAAACATTGTCCACACATCAGCTGAGTCGAAATAGAACCAACCTTCAGTCGCTCCAAAAAGTCTCACAACGTTCTGATGAGGGATCACGACGCCTTTGGGTACACCTGTGGAACCCGAAGTATAAATAATATACGCCGAATTTAACGGGGATAACGCTTGAACACGATCAGCATCCACTGGATTGGCAACTGAATAATGGTTTAATTCCTCTAGCGTACCTACATTATCAAGGACAACTTGCTTGGCGTTCTTTGTGTTAGGCAACTTAGACGCTACCTGCAAGCTGGTGAGTAGGCAAGTTGGCTGGGCATCGCCAAGCATAAACGCAATTCGATCGTTTGGATAGTCTGGATCAATGGGTAAATACGCTGCACCTGCCTTGAGTACCGCCAGCAGACCAACGATCATCTCTAGTGATCTCGGCAAGGCCAAGGCCACAAATTGCTCTGGGCCTACCCCTTTGGCCATCAGCAGATGGGCAAGTTGATTCGCTCGCCTGTTTAACTCTGCATAGGTTAAGGCAGCCTCCTCAAACACCACCGCAATCTCCTGAGGGCTGCGGCTAACTTGTTCCTCAAACAAATCTGGTAAACAATTCTCCGCTATCTTGGCAGACATTTGATTCCAATCCACGAGTATTTTTTGACGTTCTTCAGAGGAAAGGATTTCTAAACGTCCTATTAACTGATTTGGATCAGCAACGGCGGCTTCTAATAACCTCAACATCCGCCCAATCAGCAGCTCAACCATCTCACGTTTAAATAGATCCGTGCTGTATTCCAGGAAACCCTTGAGACCAGCTGGCTTACCCTCTGCAGTGTGCAACTCTCGAAGTTCCAGGGTTAGATCAAACTTAGCAGCTCCTACACTATAAAGTTGAAGATTGGTTTGGAGATCAGGCATGGCCAGTTTAGGTTCAGGCGTATTCTGTAGGGCCAACATAATCTGAAATAGCGGGTGCCTAGACCTGGACCGAACTGGGTTAAGAGCCTCAACCAGCCGCTCAAAAGGTAAGTCCTGATGCTCATAAGCCTTTAAGTTAACCCTTCGAACTCTGTCCAGCAGGTCACGGAAGCTTGGATCACCCGAGGTATCCGTTCGTAACACCAAGGTATTAACGAACAAGCCGACAAGATTGCCTAAGGCATCATCACTGCGTCCGGCAATTGGGCTGCCGATGGGAATATCCTCCCCTGCCCCAAGCCGGGTCAGCAGGGCAGCAAGTCCGGCTTGCAAGACCATGAATAAGCTGACACCATTAGCGCGAGCAAGCTTTAGTAAATCACTATGCAACTCAGGACTTATCTGAAAATCTAGAGTTTCACCGCGATAACTAGCCTCCTCGGGACGTTTGTAGTCGGTCGCTAATTCTAACTGATCGGGCAGATTAGCTAGGGTCTCTTTCCAAAAATCAAGTTGTTGGGCCACTAAGCTCTCCTGATCACTCTCCTTGCCTAAAAGCCTTTCCTGCCAAAGCGCATAATCAGCATACTGGACTGGCAACGGCGACCACTTAGTCCTTACCCCTTTACAACGTGCCGTATAGGCTGAAGTAAGATCACGAGTCAGTGGGGTTAGCGACCAGCCATCTCCGACAATATGATGTAATAAAAGCAACAAGACATGTTCGTCTGGTCCTAGTCTAAAGAGTTGGGCACGCAGGGCTGGTTCTACTGCCAGATCAAAACTATAGCGCACAGCATCTGTAAGCTCCTTCTGGAGTTCGGTCTCTCTAATCTTAGAAATAAGGAGTTCTACCTGTGCCTCAGCAGACTCTAAAATGACTTGATGCGCGATGCCCATCGTCTCGGGAAAGATCGTGCGCAAGGTTTCATGGCGTTCAACCAGATCATGGAGAGCTCCTTGCAAAGCAACCTGATCTAGTTTGCCAGACATGCGGACAACCAGCGGAATATTATAGGTCGGACTAGGCCCTTCCAGACGGTAAAGGAACCATAAGCGGCGCTGGGCAAAGGAAAGCGGAATCTTCTCTGGCTTCTCCACTTTCTGCACCGCTAAGCGTGCGCTCAAGCCCTGATTGAGCTGTTGGGCAAGACCGGCAACTGTCGGTGTTTCAAATAGTTTACCAATGCCTAGTTCAACTCCCAGAGCGTCACGGATGCGAATCATCAACCTGGAGGCCAGCAGAGAATGACCCCCTAAATCGAAAAAGCTATCATCAATCCCAATCTGGGCAAAACCCAGAACCTCCGCAAACAAAGCGCTCAAGATTTCTTCTTGCGGTGTTCTAGGCCCACGCTCCGTAACAATTGTCGAGAGATCGGGTGCCGGCAACTCTTTACGGTTAAGCTTGCCATTGGGCGTCAACGGCAACTCCCTCAGCACCACAAATGCCGAGGGCACCATATAATCTGGTAGACGACTACCCAGATACTGACGCAGTTCGGCTGAATCTGGACCATCTGGACCATCCTGACTCGCTTGCAAAGCAGGAACAATATAGGCTACTAAACGCTTATCGCCTGGTTGATCTTCGCGCACAATAATCGCAACTTGCTTAATGTCAGAATGTTGAGCAAGTACAGCCTCTATTTCTCCAGGCTCGATGCGAAAACCACGCATTTTTAGTTGCTGATCAGCACGGCTAAGATAATCTAAAGAACCGTCCGGATGCCAACGAACCAGGTCACCCGTGCGGTACATGCGACTTCCCTGTGGACCATAGGGATTAGCCACAAATCGTTCCGCCGTCAAGCCCGGCCGACCTAAATAACCACGAGCTAAACCACTGCCCGCAATATATAAATCCCCTTCTACTCCTACAGGAACTGGCTGCAAACCAGAATCCAGCACATACACCTGGGTATTCCAAATCGGTCGCCCGATGGAAGGTGCTTCCGTCTGCCTGGGATCAAGCGTAAGGGAGGATGACCAAATCGTCGTTTCCGTGGGTCCGTATAGATTGGTCACTTCGCAACCTAAACCATGTAAGGCCGCTGTCAGACTGCTCGGCAGCGCTTCTCCTCCAACCAGAACTCTGAGTCCACGCAACTGATTCGGATAGCTTGCCACGAGGGCCTGCCAAAGCGTCGGTGTGGCTTGCATCAGCGTAATCCTATGCTGCTCAATCAGCGTTGTTAAAGCTCGAGGATCCTGAACCGTTTCCTTGTCAGCAATGACACAACTCGCACCACTGATCAGCGGGAGGAATAGTTCCAACCCTGAAATATCAAAAGCGATCGTCGTTACAGCGAGAAGTCTATCCTGTTCAGTCAGTGAGAATTGGTTTTGCATTGAGGCCAGAAAATTAATTAAACTTCCAGATGGAATGACAACGCCTTTGGGTATGCCCGTAGAGCCTGACGTATAGATCATATAGGCTGGGGTAAGCGGGGATGCAAACTCTTCTTCCGCCTTCTCTTCCTCTTCCTCCTCCTTCTCCTTCTCTTCCTCCTCACACCGCAACCGACCACAGACATTAGTATCAGGATAACCTGCCAACATCCGGGCCATCTCTAACGTATCAATCACAATCCTGAATTGTGCACTATTAACAGGCACCTTTGAAGCAACGACTGTACTTGTAATCAGGCAAACTGGCTGGGCATCCTTAAGCATAAATTCAATCCGGTCTGCTGGATAATCTGGATCGATGGGCAAATACGCGGCTCCGGTCTTGAGGACAGCGAGCATAGCGATCACCATGTCGACTGAACGGGGTAGTACTAAAGCTACAAATTTTTCAGGTCCCAAACCTTGATCAACGAGTAGATGAGCAAGACGATTGACTCGCTTATTTAAAGCCTGATAACTAAGCACGGTGTCATCACAGGTCAAGGCTGTTAATTCAGGATTTTGCGCAACTTGTCTCTCAAACAAGGTTGGCAAGTTAACAGGCGGCAAGGCTTGGGCGGTTTCGTTCCAATCAACCACCACCCGCTCACGTTCCTCAGGCAAGAGAAGTTCAATCTTGCCGATGGCTTGATCCTGTTCAGCCGTCGCAATTTTCTCCAGAAAGCTTAGCAAGCGCTGCTGGTGAAGAAGCAAGTCGCTGGCGCTGTAAATTTCAGGGTTGGCATCTAAGTCAATTCTTAACCCCAATCCATCGGACTTGTCATAAACGTTAATTGACAAGTCCTCGACAGGACCCGTTGCTAACTTATGAGTGATACCTTTATTCCCGGCAAAGTCTAGCCCATATTCGAACGGCATGATATTAATTTGCGGACCGGATAATCTCTGATTATCGCCCAGTAACTTAAGATCACGACGTAATTCTTCATGGCGATAGTTTTGATGTTTCCGCAGGCTGCGTATTTCTTGGGAAACTTGATTCACAAGTTCTGTGAAAGTCATGTCTGGTCGTACCAACAAACGAAGGGGCAGTAAATTCATAACCATACTCGGCGTATTTATCGAAACGGACCCTAAGCGTCCCATCATTGGCAAACTAAGGATGACATCGTGTGCTCCCGTCAAACGGTGTACGTAGACCGCTGTTGCGGCAATAATCGTCTCATACCAGCTTCCTTTAAAATTCTGTGCTGTCGTCTGCAAGGAATGCGTGCTAGAGGGTGATAAATTCGCCGTTTGGCGAAGGACGCTCTTAGAAGTCCTAGGCACTCGATTCGCTAAACTAATAACCTCTGGCTGATCTGCAAACCGTTCTAACCAAAACTGGCGATCGTGCTCAAACTTCTCCGAGCTGCGATAAGACGAGTCTTCTTCCAAAACCAAACTCAAGGGTTTAAAAGCACCTTCATCATAAGAACGCTTCTTGATAAGGGCCGTGTAAATACTAGCGACACGTTGGGCAATCAGCGAAAAACCGAATCCATCCATGACAATGTGATGAATACGTTGATACCAGAATGATCGATTCGCTGCAACTTTAAATAAAGCTTGGCAAAAAAGCGGATCAACTCTGAGATCAATCGGGTGAGAGAGGTCATCCTTCATCCACGTTTCAGCGGCTTGACGTGGATTTTCCTCTGTACTGACATCGATAAAATACAAAGGAAAGTCAGGGGCAGAACGGATAACTTGCCAGGGTCCATTTACATTTTCACCAAACTGAACATGTAACGATTCTGCTTCCTTTACAGCCTGTCTCAACGCTCCTTCGAAATATTCCGGATCAAGCGTACCCTTAATTTCTATGTATTCACCTGTATTGTAAATCGGATTTTCTGGCTCAAGTTGTTGCGCAAACCAGATACCCGATTGCGCGCCGGACAAAGCCCAGCTGACTTCTTGACTGTTAGACATTCTGTCTACCTCCTTCATAGTTAGTCTGCTGGGGATAGCCTTTCTCCAATTGTTAGACTCCCACTCTTACAAGTGGGGGTGATACCCCGTAATTTGCTTCGGTGACGATAGTCTCCAGTGGAGACTATCGTGATCCCTAAAGGAATACATACCGGCGCAGGATAGACTTTCGCCGAGCCGACTTTCCCAATTGGAACACTTAGTGACGAAGGAGTTCGACTCCCCCACAGAAGTCTCGATGTTCAACCTCAGTTGAACGAGTTCACTGTTATGAAGAAGACAATAAATTCCACCAAGTAGAGATTGTCGGTCCTTCAGCAAGCTTCACGAATGTGACATCGGCCCCTTTACTACGCCAGGTCTCAACAAGACTCATAATTCTGATTGAATCTAATCCTCTGTCTATTAAGTTCTCATTGTCCTCGATATCTGACGATGATTCGCCAAGAAGTTGCGCTACTTGCTGGCGGACAAGTTGCAATGTCAGACGCTGAGAATTAGCTTCTAAGGCTGCTTCATCCAATCGTGAGACTCCCACTACAAGTGGGAGTGGTACCCCGTACTCTGCTTCGGTGGGGGTAGACTCCCCCACCGAAGTCTCGCTGTTCAACTTTAGTTGAACGAGTTCACTTACTTCTTCGTTCGCTGAATGTTGATTACTTTTTAATTCCTCAAGCAACAGCGCGGTTGACGTGATTAGGGCACAATTATCCGCTGCATAGGTCAGTGCCATCTTCTGATGCTCTGCCGAAAAATCAGCTACTGCATCGCCAACAAAGAAGGTCTCCACGTCTTGCATAAAAGCGTCACAGGCTGTTAAAAGGCAGCCTATATGAGCATAAACACCACAAATAATCAGTTGATCACGCCCTTGTTCTTGCATGATTTCCATAAGTTTGGTTCTTTTAAAGGCACTGTAGCGCCACTTGGTAAGCACCGTGTCGTTTACACTGGGTGCCAGCTCGTCGACTATTTTAGTCTCCTCTAAATTATCAGCCAGGCCTGGCCCCCAGAAATCTTGGAGAAGCGCCCGATCTTCAAGGGTCTGAGCACCCGGTTGGGCCGTATACACAACAGGTATACCCAATTCTGCGCATTGGGTTTTTAACAATTGGGTATTCTCGATAAGCTCAATCAAAGGAGAAACCCCTGATGTATAAGCATTTAGAAAATACTGTTGCATATCATGGATGAGCAGAACTGAACGTTGCGGATCAGCTTGCCACGATACTCTATTTTCAGGCAAATCTGCTGCCCTAGGCATCGTATATGGTGAGATAGCGGGAATAGCCATCGAATCACTCCTTCAGTTTTTTAAATAATTTTTATAGATGAGATGCAGTACGAACTATAAGTTTCTCAGCAATCAGCTGCCGCAATACTTTCTTACTTACTTTTCCAAGTGGCGTATGGGGAAATGACTTAATAAACTCAATTCGATCAGGAACCTTAAAAGCAGCTATTCCACGCCCCCTGAGGAATCTTCTCAGTTCGCTCGTCGTCGGAGTTGGATTACGGGGTATCACAAAAGCACAGGAACGCTCCCCCAGAAATTCGTCGGGCATTGAAACAATGGCTGCATCATGCACACCATCATGGGCCAGGAGATGATTTTCAACCTCTTCCGCGGCAATCTTTTCGCCCCCTCGATTGATTTGGTCCTTATCGCGCCCTTCCACTACGATATAACCTGACTCGTTCACGCTCACTAAATCACCGGTTCGATAAAAGCCATCGGGCGTGAAGGCCTTAGCATTATGCTCTTTAGCTTGGTAATAGCCCCGAATTGTATAGGGTCCTCTTGTTAACAATTGCCCAACGACACCCGGCTCCACCTCCAGATCATCCTCATCCACAACGCGAATTTCATCATACTCTGACAGGGGTCTGCCTTGAGTACTCACAATCGTTTCTTCCGAATCGTCTAACCTTGTATAGTTGACTAATCCTTCTGCCATGCCAAACACTTGCTGTAAAGTACAGCCCAGGGCAGATTTCACTCGACGCGCAGCTTCCGCACTGAATTTAGCTCCACCAACCTGCAGCACCTCCAGACTAGACAAATCATAAGGGCGAGATGATATTGCTTCCAGCCAGATCAAAGCAAGTGGTGGCACAAGCCCCGTAATCGTAACCCCTTCCTGTTCAATCAGGGGAAATGCCTCATCTGGACTAGACCCAGATGCCAGTACAACTCTTCCCCCGGCATACAATGTACCCAGTACACCCGGCGAACTAAGGGGATAGTTATGAGCAATGGGCAGAACCGCCAGGTACACACTAGCCTGATCAAGCCGACAAATCTCAGCACTGACTCTCAAACTATAGAGATAGTCGTCATGGGTGCGGGGAATTAACTTAGATAACCCCGTACTCCCACCCGACAATTGCAGAAAAGCAACCTCACCAGGGCTTACTTCCGGTTGTTGGACATTAGGCTCTGCATACAGGCCCCTCAAGGATATAAACTCCTCGGAATCCCCTGTCACCACAATTACCTGCTGCAAGGTGGAAACTGTCGCTTTAACCTCCCTGGCCAAGGTACGGTAGTCAAACTCTGAGTGAGTGTCCGGGATAATGTAGGCAACCGCTTCAGTAAACTTACAAAAATAGTTAATTTCACTGCTGCGGTGTGAGGGAAGAGCAAAGACCGGCCAGGCACCTAACCTGAATAAGGCAAAACACACTTCGAAGAATTCAATCACATTCGGCAGTTGAATCACCACCCGGTCCCTTTGCTTGATTCCTAAGGTCTGAAACCCAGCAGCTAAACGATCAGCCTTATTATCTAGCTCTGCGTAACTGAGACTTCTGGCTCCACTGGTGATAGCAATGCGCTCGCCGTAGCTTGCAGCACGTTCACGCAGCATTCCGCCGAATGTTTCCCCTCGCCAGCAACCTTCTTTCCTGTACCGCTCTGCAAACTCTTTCGGCCAAGAAGGGTATCTAGTTAACATCATTTATATAACAACTCTTTCTTCAGCCCCATAGCGATCAGCATTGTGCCAAACTTAGCGGTCGTTTCTGCCAATTCATCGTCTGGTTTTGAGCCAGCAACCACTCCAGCCCCTGCGAACAAACGCAGAGAATGTGACTCTACCTCTGCACAACGGATAGTCACTGCCCATTCACCGTCACCCTTAGCATCGCACCAGCCCACCATTCCTGCGAAAAATTCTCGATCGAAGGGTTCAATTTCCTGAATTGCCTCTCGCGCCAGCTCAGTCGGAGACCCACAAACAGCAGGTGTCGGATGCAGAGCGATTGCCAATTCTAGCGAAGACGTTGAAGGCTTAACCAGCTCTCCTGTAATGCTTGTGGAAAGATGCCACATCGTGTCTGTATGCACTAAGGAAGGCTGAGGCGGCACGTCAAAGGTTCGACAATAGGGTCGCAGAGCAGCAGCAACTGCACTAACAACCACCTCATGTTCATGTAAATCTTTAGTAGAGCAAAGGAGCTCTACAGCGAGTCGTTGATCTTCAACAGGATCTTCACTCCGCGGCCTAGATCCGGCCAGTGGATTAGCCATCAACTGTAATCCTGATCTCGAAACAAGCAGCTCAGGGCTGGCTCCAATTAATGTTTTCCCTGGTGAAAAAGAAACATTCGCAGCAGATTCATCTAAACCAGGCTTAGATAAATCGACGGCGAATGTGTAACCAAGAGTATTCTGTTGGGCTAGATTATGAAGCAAGTGATGAATATCTACTCTTCTCGATGATGTAAGGTGGAGTGATCTGGATAAGACAATTTTACTAAGATGACCAGTCTTTATATAATTAAGCCCTTTTTCTACGCCTTCTGTATACTGAGCAGGTTCTGGGACAGATTTCAGTTTATAGGTCGATGCCAGCGACGATTTTAATGGCTTGATAGAATCGAATTGCAGTGGACTTGATAACTCGATTGTTTCAGGTACAATCAGTTGGACATTTTTTTCATAATCGAAGGGTACTGCTCCTACTACGACTGGATTACTATAACCGTGCTCTTGAGCATTTTCTAAGACAGCCAAAACACGTTCAGTAAGGTACTCCAATTGGTTCTTTTTCTTCTTGCCACGAGGGACCGTAGCAAAAGAACCTTTGCCTAGCAAGGTTCTCTTGGGTGAGGCTAGGAAAAAATCACCCACTTGATAGTCATTTAAAAGCGGTTTATCTAATAATGTTAAATTCTGTTCATGTTTC
>DATMYU010000416.1:0-6807 GCA_035560775.1 Desulfosporosinus sp. | reverse complement strand
TGTTTGAATTTGGTTTAACTTTCTATCGGAAAATTCTATAAAACGAAGCTGGAAGGAGGTGAAAAAATCTAATTTGGCATGAGAAAAAGGGGAGAGCGGTGCGTTTTATATAAATAGTTAAAGGAGTGAAAGGAAATGAATCAAGCAGATCCCAAAAAAGGTTTTTTAGCAAAGCGTCATATCTGGGGATTGCCTCTTGTGTTTATCGTCTTGATTGGACTACTTATGTTACCTGTACCAACAGGACTTAGTCCACAAGGGTATATGTTATTGGTTGTTCTTGCCTTTATGTTAGTGGTCTGGGTTACAGAGTGTGTAAGTTATCCGGCTAGTTCGATTCTATTAATTGTTGCTTTGACGTTAACCCTAGGATTCTCCTCAGATAAAGGTCAATTAATAGGAACTGCAAAGGGATTAACCATGGCCCTAGGATTTAGTTCCGCTGCCTGGATTCTTGTCACTGCGGCATTGTTTATAAGCCGCTGCAATTGAGAAGTCAGGGCTTGGACAAAGAATTGGCATGTCAATTCTTGTATTAGTTGGAGCACGTTCAAATCGAGTGAGATTCGGATTTATCTTAATGGCTTTCATTTTAAGTCTCTTTATTCCGGCTCAAGCAGCCAATGCGGCCTTAATGACTGCCATTGCGGTAGGTGTGATTCAGGGTTTTAACTTAGATCCTAAAGGTAATATGGCAAAATCCCTTCTGTTAATAGTTGCTTTTGGCACAGGAGTCGCTGGGATGGGGATCTTAACCTCTGGAGCCCCGCCTATCCAGACTGCTAAGTATATAGCAGATGCAACTGGGTATAAAATTAGTTGGTTAGAATGGGCAATGTATGGACTGCCCTTTGCTATTTCAGTTGCAGCAGTGTTGTACTTCTTAGTCACTAAATTATTTCCTCCCGAAATGGATGAAATGCCTGGGGGAAAAGTGGCCATAAAAGAGCGTTTAAAGAAGTTGGGTAAAATATCGGCTCGTGAACGCAACCTGCTTATTATTATGGTCTTAACAATCGCACTTTGGGTAACTGGAGATCATCTTCATAAAATTGATAGTAGTACAATTGCTTTGCTGACCGTAGTAGCAATTTTCTTTCCGCCCTTTAAAATTGCCGGTTGGAAGGAATTGGCCGAAAAGGTGAACTGGGGGACGTTAATGTTATTCGGTGGTGCTATTTCATTAGGAACGTATCTGTTAAGTACAGGTGCAGCTGCTTGGGTAGCCAAAAATACAATTATGACTTTAGGAATCGAACAATGGCCGATTCTGGGTATTATTGCAGCTGGAAGCTTGTTTTTTGCCATCTTCAGTCTAGCTTTTTCTGCACGTTCGGCAGCAGTGGCGGCCCTTGTACCAGTTGCAATCGGGTTGGCACAGGCCCTTGGGAATGGTGTCAATGTCTGGGGATTAACATTAATTCTCTATTACTCAATCCAATTTTCTGTAATTATGCCAGTAAATACGCCAATGTCGATGGTCGCTTATTCCACGGATACTTTTTCGGTGTCTGATATGATGAAGGTAGGGATACCCTTAGTAATCAGTGCTGTTATTTTAGTTGTCATTTTTTCAGCAACCTATTGGTCCTGGCTCGGTCTAGTCAAGTAAAATGAATCTCGAGATGAGAAGGTGGTATTTCCATGAGTTTGGCTTTGCATTATTTTAAGGTACAGAAGGTCAGGTTCGGTGAACGGACATTACTATTAGATGGAGAATTGACGATTAATAAAGATGAATTGAAAGAGATATTACTAGAAGATCCTGTAATTGCTAATCTTGAGCTGGAGATCGTCCAGCCTGGTGAATCGGTACGTATTATCCATGTCATGGATGCAATTGAACCTCGCATCAAAGTCGAGGGGAAAGGGGACATTTTCCCAGGGTTTACGGGTAAATTAGATGCGGTGGGTGAGGGGATTACAAACGTTCTCCAAGGAATCGCAGTCCTTCAAACAGGACAACGTCAAGGGATTCAAGAGGGAATTATCGATATGAGTGGGCCTGGGGCCAAACTGTCCAGCTTTTCTGAGTTGTGTAATATTGTTTTGGTACCAACCTTAATCGAAAATGCAGGTGCGGTAGAATTTGATCAGACGATGCGCATGGCAGGGCTTAAGGTGGCTGATTATTTAGCTAAGGTTACGTTAAATAATCAGCATGACTACGAGGAGGTATTTAATCTTAGTGTTACTGATGATCAAAGTTTAGAGAAATTACCGCGAGTGGTTTATGTTTATCATTTACAATCACAGGGATTGCTGCGCAATACGTTTGTTTACGGCCATGAGGCCTTAAATATTTTGCCAACCTTCATAAATCCTACAGAAATTTTAGATGGCGCAATTGTAAGCAGTAATTACATTATCGCTTGTCAGAAGAACCCGACCTACCTTCATGTCAATAATCCAGTTGTCTTAGAGTTAGCACGCAGACATGGAAAAGACCTATATTTTGCAGGGGTCATAGTAACGAATGAAAACAGTACCCTGGCAGATAAGTCGCGTTCCGCAATTTATGTGGCCAAGTTAGCAAAGATTATCGAAGCAAATGGTGTAATTATAACTCAAGAAGGTGGCGGACATTCCGATACTGACCTGATGATGGTTTGTAAAGAGTGTGAAAAGATTGGCATTAAGACCGTGATGATTGCCAATGAAATAGCAGGACCAGAGGGCAAACTTCCATCGTTAGTAGATACTGTTCCCGAAGCAGTCGCGATCGTGTCGACTGGAAATAATGACGAGAGTATTGTTTTAGCTGCAGTAAAGCGCGTTTTGGGCGGAAATGCAATTTTTGGCCGGACGGAGTCTGCGAGTGATGCGTTTAAAACGACACTGGGGATCATGTATTGTGCGACGAATCAGTTAGGTATGTCGAAGTTAACGACTCAACAATTTTAGGTGTTAAAGGAGGGATATTTATGAATAGGAAATTTGTGGTTGTGCATTATTTGAATCAATTTTTTGGCCAGATAGGTGGTGAAGATAAGGCCGGTATTGGTCCATCTGTTCGGAACGGTGGGATAGGACCAGGAGTCTTATTACAACAATTATTAGGGGATGAGGCCACCGTTGTTGGAACGGTGATCTGTGGAGATAGTTACATGGCCGAGCATCAGGATTTAGCCGTCGCAGAAGTGGTTCAGCTTATCGAAGGATTTCACCCTGACCTTGTTATAGCGGGTCCTGCTTTTAATGCCGGGCGCTATGGGCCGGCCTGTGGTGCAGTATGCAAGGCGGTTCAGGAAAAGCTGGGAATTGCAGCCGTGACCGGCATGTATCCAGAAAATCCGGGGGTAGAACTTTACGGGCCAGAGATTAATTGCATCGCGACGGGCTCCTCTGCTGCAGGAATGCGTACGGCAATGCCCTCGATGGTCAAGATGGGTCTCAAACTTCTCAGAGGGGAGGCACTAGGAAGTCCCAGCGAGGAAGGGTATATTGCTCGTGGTTTTAAACGGAATATCTTCGTCAAGGATAATGGAGCAAAGAGATCCGTTGATATGTTGCTTAAACGCCTCAATGACGAGCCATATTTTACGGAGCTGCCCTTGCCAAAATTTGAAAAGATTCCTCCTGCCCCACCTGTAACCAATTTAACGCAAACGACGATTGCCCTAGTTACTGAAGGGGGGATCGTTCCTAAGGGGAATCCTGATCGCTTGGAGTCTGCCCGGGCCTCAAAGTTCTTACGATATAGCATTGAAGGAGTTAAGGCTTTATCAGGGATGGATATCCAAAGCGTTCACGGAGGATATGATAATACTTTTGCCAATCAAGATCCAAATAGGGTTATTCCTTTGGATACTGTTCGTGAATTAATAGATGAGGGTAAGATCGGAGGAATTTATCCTTATTACTTTACAACGACAGGCAATGGAACCAGCCTGGAAAACTCAAGAAAATTTGGCGCTGCAATAGCGCAAGAATTAAAAGAAGCTGGAGTAGGAGCGGTTCTTCTGACCTCGACGTGAGGGACAGGCACTCGTTGCGGCGCAACGATAGTAAAAGAATTTGATCGAATTGGAATTCCAGTTGTCCAAATGTGTACGATCGTGCCAATTGCTCAAGCAGTAGGGGCAAATCGGATTGTTCCGACAATAGCTATTGCCCATCCTTTAGGTAATCCAGAGTTACAACCCAGGATAGAGAGGGACTTGCGGCGCAAGTTAATCGAAAAAGCATTGAGGGCTCTGACAATTAAAATTGATAGCCAAACGGTATTTTAACGGATGACTGCATCTACAGGGGCAACAATCTAAGCAAAACTGAACTAATAAATATTCACTTAGAGGGCACATTCATTGATGGAAGTTTACAAAGGCCAAGGAATTTTCACAAGTTAAAATTTCAGGGTCATTTTAGGAAAGGAGGGAAGAAATGTCTGAAGTCTATGATATTCTAATCATTGGTGGTGGTCCGGGAGGATTGGCAGCTGGGATTTATGGGTCCCGATCACGTCTGAAAACAGCAATATTACAAAAAGGAAGGCCCGGGGGGCAGGCGGCTAGCACTGAGGAATTGGAGAACTATCCAGGTTTCCCTCGGGGTACAAAAGGACCAGCGCTAATGGAAGCCATGGCGGAGCATGCCAGAAGTTTTGCTACCGAAATTTTCAGTGAAGAAGTCATTGATTTAGAATTAGAAGAAAAAATCAAACTCATTAAGACAAGAAGCGGCCATGAATACCGGTCAAAAACTGTAATTCTTGCACCTGGAACAGTACCCAAGTCTTTAAACATTAAAGGGGAGCTTGCACTAAGAGGTAAGGGGGTATCCTATTGTGCAACTTGTGATGCTGATTTCATTGAAGAATTGGATGTAGTAGTAGTTGGTAATGGGGATGCTGCCATTGAAGAAGCTTTGTATTTGACTAAATTTGCAGAGACAGTCACCATTATTGTGAGACGTGTCGAAGGGGACTTAAGATGCAACAAGACAAGTGCCGAAAAAGCTTTTGCCAACCCAAAAATCAAATGGGTTTGGAATTCTGTTTTAGAAGAGATTAAAGGGACCGGTCTGGTAGATAGTGTTGTCATTAAAAACATAAAATCCGGAGACCTTTCTGAAATGAAAACCAACGGGGTGTTTTTCTTTGTAGGAACTGTTCCTAAGACTGATATATTAAACGGTAAAATTGAGCTAAACGAACAAGGGTATATCCTGACCAATGACTTGATGGAAACATCCGTGTCCGGAGTATTTGCAGCAGGCGATGCCCGGGAGAAATATCTCAGACAAGTAGTTACAGCCGTCAGCGATGGGGCCATTGCAGCCGTTGCAGCAGAGAAATACCTCGCTGATCAAGAGGGGCATAAATAGAGTTATTGTAGTCCACAATCTCCTTGCCATTTCGAGTTGTTCTAATAGAGGCATGGCAAATTGTATAAAGAATTCTCCTTTCCAATTTGTGTGACTCGTTTAGAGAGCTAGTTTTGGTCCCCATCGAATTTACCGGACTGATTAACCGAGAGATCAACATCAAAGAATACGTATCGTACAAGGAGGTGGTAAAATGTTGGCGCTTACGAAAGAGAACTTTGAAAAAGAGGTTATAAACGCAGAGGGTCTGATAATGGTGGATTTTTGGAGTGAAAAATGTGAACCTTGTAAGGCTTTGATGCCCAGTGTTCATAGATTAGCGGAAAAGTATCAAGGGAAAGCTAAATTTTGCAGCTTAGATACCAATGGTAATAAGAGATTGGCAATGGCTCAAAAGGTTTTAGGTTTACCTACGATACTCTTTTATCAAAATGGAGAAATTATTGCTGAATTATGCAAAGAATTTTCCATCGAAGATGTAGAAGATAAACTTCTTGAACTGCTTTAGTAACCTAACAATGACTTAATTTATTGAAAGGGGAGAGTTAGATGCTTAAAGGCAAAAAGGTAGCCATTTTGGGTGATCGCGACGGTATACCAGGTCCTGCCATCGAAGAATGTATTAAATCCGCTGGAGCAGACATTGTATTTTCCACGACAGAGTGCTTTGTATGAACTGCCGCTGGGGCAATGGACCTAGAAAATCAAACGCGAATCAAGGATTTAACGGAGAAATACGGTAAGGAAGATTTCATTGTAGTACTGGGAGGAGCGGAGGCAGAAGCTTCCGGTCTGGCTGCAGAAACCGTATCAACAGGAGATCCTACGTTTGCAGGTCCGTTAGCTGGAGTCCCGTTGGGACTTAAGGCATACCACGTACTCGAATTAAAAGAGCAAGTTGATCCGGGTGTCTATGAAGAACAAATAAGTATGATGGAAATGGTACTCAATGTTGATGAAATTATTAAAGAGGTAAAAACATATCGCAAATAGTATGGATTCAAATAGAGGGTAGATTCAGAAGAATAGTATTTCTAAGGGGTAATGATTGATAAAGTTCATATCCATTACCCCTTTGTACATTGAGAGGTGATTTTTAAATGAATTTTCCTGTTGTTAAAGGTACTGCCTATGCCTTGATCCAAGCTAACGAAATGCTTGTTCATCACGGTACCACCCAAACATCGGAGCGACGCAAGAATAGCGAGTCAGAGCACCTACTAAACCTTCCAAAGCATTTAAGAAGCTTTGAACGGGCGGTATCTTATCCTCCTAATCAGGCGTTTATCGGAAATATAGCACCAGACGAGTTAAAGGACTATGCCCGCCCCTGGTACGAACATTCGGTTTTGGGGGCAAATAGGGATGGCAAATTCGGTGAGATCATGCCGGAAGACGAGTTTTTAGCACTGATGAAAATCGTCGACGTCTTTGATTTAGTTATATTAGAAGAACAATTCCTATCTGAAGTAAAGGGGAAAA
>DATMYU010000415.1:0-2225 GCA_035560775.1 Desulfosporosinus sp. | reverse complement strand
ATTATAAAATTGCTTTACTGTCGGAAACTAACGCATTACACCTCTCGTCCAACTTTGGGCGAGAGGTGTAAGCTACTTACTTTATTAAATAATGGTTTTTTTCTCTATTTACAAATCGCATAAATCTCTAGAGTATAGTTTAACGGCACCTGCAGTTATCCTCCAAGCTCTTGACCGCTGTACTAATCCGCTGCAACCCTTCTTCCAGCACCGAACGAGGGCACCCTAAATTGAGCCGTTCAAAACCTTCTCCGCCGGATCCAAACAGATAGCCGGCATTTAAACCCACCCCCGCCTTGTGCACCAAAAATTCATGTAGGGCCTTCGGTTCCATTCCTAAGGCCCGAAAATCGAGCCAAATCAAATAGGTTCCTTCAGGTTGAATCGCCTGAATCTGAGGCAACTCCCGCTCAAGGAACGACACAATAAATTCCACGTTTCCCTTTAAGTAGCACATTAACTGTTCCAGCCAGTCCCAGCCATGCTGGTAAGCCGCTTCCAACGCTGTTATTCCAAACAGATTGGGGTTATGAATCCCTGTCAAATTGAGCGATGCTTGAAACGCCTGACGAATCTTGGCATTGGGAATAATTAAATTGGAGGTTTGTAAACCAGCTAAGTTGAACGTTTTACTAGGGGCTGTACAAACAATTGATTGAGCTGCCAATTCCGGGGAAAGAGAAGCAAAAGGAATATGTTGATACCCTTCATAGATAAGATCGCCATGAATTTCGTCAGAGATAACCAGGATGTCATGAGCTAGGCAGAGTTGCCCTAAGCGTTCGAGCTCTCCTCGTTCCCATACCCTCCCCACGGGATTGTGTGGGTTGCAAAGAATCATCATCTTAACACCGCCCGCAAATTTCTCCTCCAAGTCTGCAAAATCCATAGTATAGCGACCGTTTTCCAACCTAAGTTCGCTATTAACAACCTCACGCCCGTGATTCCGTATCGCCTGAAAGAAGGGCGGATAAACCGGGGACTGAATGAGGATCTTATCTCCTGGTTTGCTTAAGCTGCGTACCAATTCATTTAAAGCCGGGACAACTCCAGGGCTGAAGGTTATCCAATCTTGTTGAATCTCCCAGCCATGACGTTTCTGCATCCAGTCGATGATTGCCTTATTATACCCTTCCATTCCGTTTGAATAACCATAGATTCCATGCTGCGCACGGTTCACCAAAGCCTCAACCACGGCTTCCGGAGCTTGGAAGTCCATATCTGCGACCCACAGCGGCAAAATATCTTCACGCCCAAAAAACCGTTGATTAAAATCCCATTTTATGGATCCAGTTTGGTGTCGATCGTTTATCTGACCAAAATCACAATTCATAGAAGTATACCTCTTTCTATTCTTAATCTAATCTCTTTATGTTCTGCCCTATGATATGATCATAAATTCAGATTTAAATACACATCATCCAACTCATCTTGGGTAATTCCTATGTAGCGTAGGGTTTCTTTCGGTGAAGAGTGATTGAGCAGAGACTGAATACGGGTCACATCCACACCAGCTAAATAGGCGTGGTAGCCAAAGGTTTTTCGCAACGTATGAGTGCCAATTTTGTCCTTAATCCCGACCGCTCTAGCGGCGTCATTGATGATTCGATAAGCCTGTTGCCGGGTAATCGACCCGCCACCTTTGCGTGAAGGAAATAAAGTTGCTTCCGGATGCGTTTCCACGAGATAGTCCTTCAGGGCTTTAATAACTGTATCGCTAAACGGAAACGTCTTGGTCTTGCCGGTTTTCTTTTCTCGAACAGTAATGCGATCTTTCACTCTCCCCTTCTCATCTAAGACGTCTGTGACCTGGAGTTTTAAGAGATCGCTGACTCTAAGGCCGGAATTAATACCTAGGGTGAAGAGCACATGATCCCTCATGTTGCTGCCCTTAAGGACCTTTTTCATCGCTTCAATCTTCTTTCGATCTCGTATAGGTTCGACAAATTCCATCGAAACGGCTCCTCCCTCTTTCTCACCAGTTAACATACACAGAAACTTATTTCAACCGGTGTTGAAATCGAGATTTAACCTAATGTGTCACAACTTAGTATATCACTAAATTTTGACACATTGAAGGTTTGTCTTAAAACTTTTCTTACCAAGAAAACAGCGAAAACCCCTGGTGCACTTGGGTTTCCTCTGCTTTGGCGAATGTGACACACTCCGATTGTGTAACATTCGTCAAATACAGCAGAATCAACAACCGATAATATCCCTAAAAT
>DATMYU010000414.1:0-6315 GCA_035560775.1 Desulfosporosinus sp. | reverse complement strand
CAATAAAATGAATGGAAAAGCTGTAACCCCGCCTTGCGATTGCAACGGGGTTTTTGCCTTACCATCACTGGAGGGGTTTCTGTTGAAAAAAATTCGAGTTTTTGTCGCTGGAGCAAGTGGGAAAATGGGTCAAGAGGTGATCCGGTCGCTTCTTAAACATGAGGATCTCCTTTTGGTGGGAGCTTCAGACTCACGACATCAAGGGATGGACGTTGGGTTTGTTGTTGGCGCACCGCGAGTCGGCGTCGATATTACGGGTCCATTGGATATCGAAATTTTGCGTGTGTCACGCGCGGATGTTTTAGTGGATTTCACAAATCCCCAATCCGTCTTTAAAAATGCGAAAATGGCAATCCTGGCTGGGGTTATTCCGGTTATTGGAACAACTGGCTTAGACGAAGCTGAAATAGAAGAAATTCGGTCTCTAGTACTAAAAGAACACGTGGGAGCTTTTTTAGCTCCTAATTTCGCCATTGGAGCAATTTTGATGATGAGATTTGCAAGGGAAACGGCAAAATATTTTCCTAATGTAGATATTATCGAATTGCACCACGATCAAAAACTTGATGCTCCATCGGGAACTGCAATAAAAACAGCAGAAGTGATGTTGGAAGTCCGTGAACCCATGGTTCAGGGACATCCTAATGAGTGTGAGAAAATCCCTGGGGCCCGTGGAGCGGATATTGAGGGGATACATATTCACTCTGTGCGTTTGCCGGGGTTGATTGCCCACCAAGAAGTTATTTTTGGTGGGTTAGGCCAGTCTTTAATTATTCGGCATGATGCGTTCTCGAGAGAAACCTATATGCCAGGGGTTATGTTGGCTATTCGTAAGGCGACTGAATTGACAGAGCTAGTCATCGGGCTCGAAAATTTCCTCGATTAGGTAATTATCCTGCGTAACCGCAGACTGCATTCCCTCATATAATGGATAGTAGTCAATGGGACACTGTCTCAAAGGGGGCATAAAGATGAGTGCGGGTCTGAAAGGAATTCGTTTGGCCGTAATCGGAGGAGATGATCGGGAAATCTATTTAATTCCCGAACTCCAAAAACAGGGAGCCTACATAGTCGGGGTCGGATTCGAAAAGGCTTCATCCATTCCGGGAATGACGCTTGCGTCATCACTTCAAGACGCAGTTGGTCAAGTAGACATGTTGCTTTTTCCGATGTTCGGCACGGATGACCGTGGGGTAGTCAAAGCTAAATACTCTGACCAACCTATCATATTAACCAAAGATGTACTTCAAGCTATACCAGTGCATGTTCCATTATTAATTGGCTGGGCGCGACCAGCATTGAAGTCCGCAGCAGAGAAGTTGGGAATCCAATTGGTAGAAACCATAACCCTTAATGAAATTACTATCCTAAATTCCATACCTTCGGCAGAAGGAGCCATTCAAATGGCTATGGAGTCCACAAACATTACGATTCATGGCAGTGAAAGCATGGTCCTAGGTTTAGGTCGGTGTGGTTGGACTCTAGCGCGCATGTTACAAGGATTGGGAGCACATGTGACAGGGGTTGCTCGTAATCCTTCGGTTCTCGCACGCGCTTTTGAAATGGGATTCCATGCTGTACATCTTTCAGATCTTGAAGATGAGATTAGTCGTGCGGAGATTATCTTTAATACCGTACCTCATCTTATTTTAGATCGCGTGATGTTAGAGAAGGTGGCGCGGGATGCAGTCATTGTGGATTTGGCTTCTATTCCAGGAGGAACAGATTTTGAATATGCGTCGATGTTGGGAATTAAGGCACTTTTGGCTCCGGGTCTTCCTGGTATTGTAGCTCCCAAAACAGCTGGCCGAATTCTTGCTCAAATCTATCCGCAACTTATTCTTCGTCACTTGACCACAATGAATGCTACGGTTCAGTCTTAAAAGTGGAGGTGCGAAGGGATGCAGTTTGACGGGTTGAAAATTGGGTTCGCTATTACAGGATCACACTGTACAATAAATGAAGTCGTAAAGGTTATGAAACGCTTGGTTGATGAAGGGGCTGACGTGACGCCGATTATATCCTATTCTGTTGAAAGTATGGACACACGATTTGGTAAAGCAGAGGAGTGGAAGCATCAATTTAAGGAAATTACTCATAAGGAGCCAATCCATACAATTCCTGATGCAGAGCCGATTGGACCCAAGAAGATGTTTGATTGTGTGGTCATTGCTCCATGTACTGGAAATTCCCTAGCTAAACTCGCCAACGGAATTATAGATACACCGGTGCTCATGGCGGCAAAATCTCATCTTCGTAATCAAAGGCCGTTGGTTTTGGCGATTTCGACCAATGATGGGCTGGGACTGAATGCCCGTAATCTTGGGACCATACTTGTTACGAAAAATATATATTTAGTACCGTTTGGTCAAGATAACCCAGAAGTAAAAGCAAATTCTTTAGTAGCACATATGGATAAAGTTCCGGAAACCATCCTGATGGCATGTGCCGGAAAACAAATCCAACCTGTGTTGTTGGATTATCGGTAAAGTAAAATGCTGATAACCTGTGAGACTTGGTGCCTTGCTTCTTAAAGCAGGGCGCCCTTTCCACAAGGCAGTTTGCAGCTAAAGAAAACTTGGCTGGCGCCCACGAAGACACTGTCTTCGCACGTATTAGCCTTCTTGCAGACACTGTCTTCGCACGTGTTATCCTTCTTGTTAGCCGAAGCCGCAGGCGGTCCCTTCTCGCCATCCTTGGCTACAGGGACACTCGGC
This sequence comes from Desulfosporosinus sp., assembly GCA_035560775.1. Taxonomy (GTDB): domain Bacteria; phylum Bacillota; class Desulfitobacteriia; order Desulfitobacteriales; family Desulfitobacteriaceae; genus Desulfosporosinus. The sequence continues at coordinate 3,598 of DATMYU010000414.1, read as the reverse complement.
CATCCTTGGCCAGCGGCCGCCTTAGTTGCACTTATACCACCCGAATTACGCTAATCAAAACTTATACTTTCTGTATGGGTATAAAAAATAAGGAGGAATATAAGGTATGCCGAATATAGCTATTGTTGGTGCCACGGGCGCAGTTGGACAAGAGTTTCTTAAAATCCTTAATGAACGCAATTTTCCTATTAATGAACTGAGGTTATTGGCGACAAAGCGTTCCGCAGGAAAACGCATTACATGGCAGGGCAAGGAACTTGAGGTTCAAGAAACAACCCATGAGAGTTTTAAGGGTATAGACATTGCGCTCTTTGCTGGCGGATCAGGGAGTACCGAATTTGCCCGTTCTGCGGTGGACAGTGGGGCCGTGGTGATTGATAACAGTAGCGCTTTTCGGCTCGATCAGGAAGTACCTCTTGTAGTACCTGAAGTTAATCCAGAAGATGTTTTGTGGCATAAGGGGATTATTGCAAACCCTAACTGTTCAACGATTATTATGGCAGTTGCCCTCAAACCGATTTTTGATTTAGCGGGAATTCGTCGAGTGGTAGTTTCTACATATCAAGCCGTTTCAGGAGCAGGACGCGAAGGTATAGAAGAACTGGGAGCGCAGGTTAAGGCATGGTCCCAAGAAGAAGAGATAACTGCGAGCGTTTTTCCTTATCAAATTGCTTTTAATGTTATTCCTCGCATTGATGTATTCCAAGAGGGAGACTATACCAAAGAAGAGTGGAAGATGGCCAAGGAGACACAAAAGATTTTCCATGTGCCGAATATGGCCATCACAGCAACAACGGTTAGGGTACCAGTTTTCAGGAGTCACTCGGAGTCCATTAATGTGGAGACCGAGCGGTTAGTCAGTGTTTCAGAAATCCGGGAGGCCTTAAGCAAAGCAGCGGGCATTATTGTTGATGATGACCCTGGTAATGATCGTTATCCAATGCCGTGGTTTAGCTCTGACAAAGACGAAGTCTTTGTTGGGCGTTTGCGCAAAGACTTTTCCATTGCTCAAGGGTTCAACTTGTGGGTGGTTGGGGATCAAATTCGTAAGGGTGCGGCAACGAATGCCGTACAAATCGCAGAACTCCTACTATAGCTTGGTTAGATGTTCGTGGATCGTGGTTCGAGATAGAAGGTCCGGAGTCCGAGGTGTTTAGATTTTGAGGGTTAAAGTACAATAGGCAAAGATTAGAGAAGTTTGAAGTTTGAGGTTTGAGGTTCTAGGTTCGAACAACGAATATCAAACATCGAACGAGATGGGGTGTAGGGGTGCGTGTCTTAATACAGAAGTTTGGCGGAACCTCGGTGGCTACGGCAGATCGAAGAACTCAGGTGGTTGCAAAAGTTTCGGAAGCTGTGCAGAGTGGATATTCTCCAGTTATTGTAGTATCTGCAATTGGTCGTTACGGGGATCCCTACGCTACTGATACGTTTTTGGGTATGGTAAAAGGAATTTATTCTGACTTACCAAAACGTGAGTTAGATCTCCTGATGAGTTGCGGTGAAGTGATTTCAGGGACTATCTTAGTAAGCACGTTAAGTAGTGTGGGATTAGAAGCGGTCCTTTTTACAGGAGGGCAGGCCGGAATTATTACAGATAAAGAGTTCGGTGATGCTCGGATTGTAAGGGTGGAGCCGGGTGCCATTCTGGAACAGCTTGCGCAGGGCAAAGTCGTTGTCGTTGCTGGTTTCCAGGGAATGACGGAAGACGGTCAGGTGACAACCCTTGGTCGGGGAGGAAGCGATACGACGGCCTCAGCCCTTGGGGTTGCTCTTAGTGCTGAAGCGATCGATATATACACAGATGTCGAGGGAATTATGACTGCAGACCCTCGAATTGTGGAAGATGCACGGATATTAGATACTATGACATATAATGAGATATGTCAGTTGGCGTATCAAGGCGCTAAAGTCATTCATCCCCGTGCTGTAGAAATTGCGATGCAACAAAATATTCCATTAAGAATCAAATCGACCTTTTCAGACGCACCAGGGACATTGGTTACCAATATGCATCCGGATCGAGGCGCAGGAACGGATATAACTACAGACCGTATTATTACAGGAATCGCACATACCTCTAACGTTACGCAACTCCGGGTTTTAACAGCTGATGTGCAAGACAAACATCTCACGGACAAACGGATTTTTAAAGCGATGGCACTTGCCGACATTAGCGTCGACTTTATCAGTGTTCAGCCGGAAGCTGTGCTCTATACCGTGTGCGATGAGCTGGCGTCCAAAGCAATTAAAATCTTGAAAAATATGGGTTTCGAACCAGAAGCTATTCCGAGCTGTGCCAAAGTTTCAATCGTGGGGGGGGGGATCGCTGGTGTCCCTGGTGTAATGGCAGATATGGTCGAAGCACTTTCCGATACTGGTGTCAGTATCTTGCAATCAGCAGATTCACATACGACTATTTGGGTATTAGTTCATAAGGAAGACATGGTGACTGCAGTTCAAACTTTGCACAAAAAGTTCCAGTTAGGTGTTTGATTTAAGCGAAAAGAATTAGAAGAAAGGGTGAGAGAGATGACTTTTGGAAGAATCTTGACGGCCATGGTAACTCCCATGAATGACGCGTTTGAGGTTAATTATGAAGAAGCCGTACGCTTAGCTAAGTACTTAGTTAGTCATGGATCAGATGGCGTAGTGGTTTGTGGAACGACTGGAGAGTCTCCGACCGTATCGGTTGATGAGAAAGTAAAGCTTTTTAGGGTAGTGAAAGAGGCTCTCGGAAAAACACCAGTGATTGCAGGGATCGGGTCATATTCTACCGAGGCCACTATTTCACTCGCTCGCCAGGCAGTGACAACGGGTGTCGATGGATTTCTGGTCGTTGTACCCTATTACAACAAGCCTTCCCAAGAAGGGATGTTTCAGCACTTTAAAGCCATTGCAGAGGCGACATCCGTACCCCTGATTCTTTATAATGTACCAGGAAGGACCTCCGCTAATCTAATGCCTGCGACGGTAAAACGGTTAGCTGAAATTCCGAATATTGTTGCCTTAAAAGAAGCAGCGGGCTCTATTGATCAGGTCAGTGAACTCAAAAGGATGTTACCTCCCGAGTTTGCAATTTATAGTGGAGACGACTCTATGACATTGCCAATGTTAGCGCTAGGCTGTTACGGAGTCATCAGCGTGGCTGCCCATGTCATTGGGGATGAGATGAAAGAAATGGTGGACGCCTGGCTCGCAGGAGATAGTGTTCAAGCTAGGAAGTTGCACCTTGAACTTTTCCCAATGTTCAAAGGTATTTTTGTAACGTCAAACCCTGTTCCCATCAAGGCACTTGTGGAAATGATTGGGATTAAAGCTGGATCAGTCCGGTTACCACTTGTTAATGCAACGCCGGAGGAAGTGAAGTTTTTAAAAGATCTTTTGCTGGAAACCAAAAAGGTAAGCGGAAGTAATAAAAGCCGGACACAACTCACTTCAGAATTAAAAGTGGCATCTGAAAAAGCTAGTGATTTGATTGTGTAATGAGGACGGTTCGTGATTTGCATACGTTACTTTGTGATTCATAATGATAATGAACCTCTGCTTAAGCAGAGGTTCATTATCATTATGAATCACAAAGTAACGTATGCAAATC